>CALEZA010000107.1 GCA_937927965.1 uncultured Candidatus Planktophila sp. | reverse complement strand
TTCGACCCCTGATTCGCCTACTGCATCTTCAATCACAGCAACCTCGGCAGTTCTAAGCAATCCAAGCATCGTTGCTAATGCCCAGTCTTATCAGCTCAATCTCTATGCAAGTAATGGCACCACATTATTGGACACAAAGACTGTGACTAATGAGCAAGTCACAGGCGGATATTCCTTAACGGGTCTTACCCCTAATACGACATACAGAGTTGGCTTTATTGCTATTGCAGATGGTACAAACTATTCCAACTCCGCTGTCAGCAATCTCCGGACTTTTACAACAACACTCGGAACTACCTCTGTTGGGCTGACCTTTTCTTCTAATCCTGCGGTTTTTCGAACGAATGTGACAATCACGGCATCCGTCACAGGATACGCATCAGGGAAAATTACGTATTTTGCCAACGGAAAGAGAATCGCAGGGTGCATTTCACGAGTAGTAGCATCATCAACTTCTACATGCGCATGGAAGCCAACTTTAAACGGTAACAACTCGATTTCTGCAAGCTATACCCCTGGCTCCAACGGATACAACCCCTCATCTGTTTCTAGTAACATCACAATTCAACGAAGATCTACTCCAAGATAAATTTCTGGCTATCTTGTCCCAGATCTATTTCCCACTCTTACATAGGCAGACGAGCTGCTACCAGTGAAGCTTTGATTAGTCGGATAAGAAATTGCTTTGAGGGTGACAGCGCCTCGGGAGGTAGGTTTCCATGAACATGTTGCAACAATATTTGGTGCAATCCCGGAAGTGGATTTTTTTATGCAACCAGCAATGCGCTTGTTGTTTGCTAGGAATGTCACTTGGGCAGAAATTGCAATATTGGCAGAGATAGTCACGACTGTTCGATAGGTAGCTAATGTCGCACCATTGGAGAGTCCAAACGAGTTAAAACTTGCTAGGTCGGCAACATCGGTCACTGTTACAGTCACAGTCTCATACCCAGCATTGAGCGCGGTATCCAATGCTCGCAAAACCACTACATAAGTATTGTTTCTTCCCACATCTCCTGGAGTCTCAAAGTCAGGGGCAGATGTGAAGGAAAGTGCAGCACTTGTTTCACCCAATCTTGTTAGGGAGAAGAAGGAACTGTCATCTCCTGAGAAGATCGAAATCGTCGCCGATTCACTCGAAGCCACATTTCCAACAGAGGTTGAATTTTCAGCTATGGAGAAAGTATCTGCAGAGGGGAATGTAGGAGGAGTGCTGTCTACTGCTGAATATTGACCGGCATCTGCAATTGCTAGTCCCTGTGTTGATGAATTGCTTACCCATGAATTTTGAGTGAGCGAGCCATCTGCTTTGGCTCGCCCAATAAAGGAACCTGTTGTGTAGTACAGATAAGAATTTGCGTATTCGATACCCCACGGAGCACTCAGTCCTGTTACAAAGTTGTCATTTATATAGGAACCATCAAATGCGGCTTTTCCAATCTCGCCTACTCGATAATCGGTCCAATAAAGGTAAGTGCCATCAGTAGCTAAGTTGCCCACACCTGCAGTTTGATCTGCATCATCTACAAATAGTGTTGGCGTTCCACCTGATACGGGAACCTTCCAGATACTTCTGCCAGTCTTATTGCCGCCTCCACCGAAATAGATTGTTGAACCTAACACAAGCACTTGTGCAGAGTAAGGGGCAGAGGTATTTGACGAGTAATCAATAAAGCTGTCGTTTGCGCCCGTGCCATCAAGGTTCATGCGACCGATTTTCCGACCATACTCATAACCATAATAAATATATGAACCACTAATAAATAGCCCCATTTGATCGGAAACTGTTCGTAAGTTGGTTAACCCAGTGCCATCTGAATTTATTCGTTTAATACCGCCAAGTCCAAGGTAGATGTAATTTCCTGAAGCTGCTAGGTCTACGATTGCAGAAACACTTCCGACAGTTGTTTGCGTTCCGCTGCCATCGATTGGACGAGCTTTCAAGCCACCCGAGTAGCTCACGGTGTAGATCGTGTTTCCAGCAGCACTTGCATTTTCGGGAGGCAGGATAGAGATGGTGCTAGCTATTAAGGCCAGCGCTAGGGCAAACCTTCCCTTGTTCATTCTCAAAGTTTAATCCAAGGCAATTTGGTTCCCAAGACCTATCTTGTGCCGCTTCGACGGGTAACAAAAATCGTTAGAGATGTTACGGAGTTGTTATAGACAGGATTGGTGGGATTTAAAGTTGCAGTTAATTTCACCTGTTTTTGGGTGGCAGGTCTCCAGGAACAAGCTTTATTTCCAATTGTTGCAGTCATATTAAAACAGCCAGTGATTCTCTTACCATCAACGAAAAAGCTAACTTTTCCTGCCTGGTCAATTGAGGCGATGATATTTATCGCAACTCCTTTTGGAGTTTGAGTGACTCCACCAGACAAGGCTAACGAAATAGTTGAAACGCCATTAACCACTGTTACAGGCAGAATCGTGGATGTTGAAGTCTCGAAATTACTTGAATCACTTGGGTTAAATATCGCGGTGAGGGAGACATTCCCGAGTGAAACGGGCGTCCAAGTACAAGTAGCTGATGTGCTTGAAGCGTTAGATGAGCCACAACCGGAAATAGTGACACCGTCTAATAGAAAATTCACAGTACCAGCGCGGGAAACCGTAGCGGTAATAGTGACTGCTCCATTAAGTGCTGCACTTGTTGCAGAGTTTGGTAGAGAAATTGAAATAGAGGTCGTGGCTTTCGCTACCGTAATCGACATAGCTTTTACACCAGACTGTGATCCGCTATCTGTTGCAACAACATTAAAATTGTAAGTTCCAGCAGGGGTTGTTGATGAGGCATTAACAGTTCCATTTGTGATATTTACACCTGTTGGTGTTGACGAAAGGGTAAATGAATAAGGTGAAGTTCCCCCTGAAGCGGTGAATTGAGATGACGATGCAGATTGCCCATATGTCATGGAAATATTAGATCCTCCACCGACAATGACCGCTGTCGGCGTTGCACTTACGGCAGTGGAAGAGTCGCCGGCCCCAGCCGCATTAATTGCTCGAATTCTCACGGCATAATTCGTACCATTGCTCAACCCTGCAATAACTATTGGCGATACAGTTGAAAGCGGTGATCGCACAGTCCAGTTTGTTCCGTTATTTGTTGAATACTCATAGTTGGTAATAGCCGAGCCATTATTGGAGCCTGACCTGAAATAAACAGAGAGCTGACCGCTCGTTGCAGATATCGAATCGATCGTTGGCGCCGAAGGTTTTTGAGCGACTAAAACCGAAGTGAGAGATGTCGTAGAGACGGCAAATGAATTCATCACATTCGAAGCTAAATCCGAGATTGAGCCTCCGTTTGGATCAAGAGGAGTATTCAAACTTATTCCGTCTGTATCTATATCACTCATTGAAGTTTGAACTAAATATGTGAAAATTAAAGTTCTGGTATTGCTTCCAGAAGCATAAGAGGCATATCTAGTTGTAGATCCGATTGTCAGTGATAACCGTGGAGTTCCTGAGACTGTAACCGTCTCGGAAGTGCTCACAGTAAAACTTAAAGAGTTCCCCGGTAAGTAGGTTTGGTTTGATGGCGCACTCACTGAGTTAATAGTGGGAAGAGTTCGATCAATAACGATTGTGTTTGCCGAAGTAAGGGCGGAAGGTCCAGTTGTCGTCGTGCCAGTCACAGAATTGGATTTTAGTTGTAAAATTAAATTACCCTCGGAGCAGTTTGTAAGCGTTATTGAGTAAGTGGTCCCTGAACCACTGACCCCAGGGGTATTGCAAGTTGAAGTACCACCAAATTGAAAATCCCCAGCCGCGAGTCCCGTCACAGATTGCGACATAATAAGTTGATATGTAATTGTTCCACTTGTTGCAATATTGGTTGGCGAAGATTGTGAAGTACTGAAAGTTGAAGCCTCTGGTGCGCTCTCAATAAAAGTGAGAGTCATTGTTTGGGTGGGTGAGTTGCATGCG
>CALEZA010000106.1 GCA_937927965.1 uncultured Candidatus Planktophila sp. | reverse complement strand
GGCAGCAAATGCATTTGGTTGGAAGGCAAAGACTCATTGGAAAGAGCTGGCAGAGCTGATGGTCGATGCCGATATCGAAGCTCTCGCAAAGAAGGGCTAAGCCTTCACGGCTGAACAATGGGCATTAAAGAAATCCTGCGTTCAGTATTTCAGGAGAAGTCCCAACCTATTGTTGTCGATCAAGAGTGGTTGGGTGAGATTGCGTGGGCAATTGAAACCCATGAAGGCTCGGCCCGCGTTGATTACGGGGAGCAGCAATTTATAGAGGTGGTAGGTGAGTCCTATCATGATGAGAATATTCGCACTCTTGTATCAGATGGTCCAGGTGAAGCTGCAGGTTGGATTGCGGGTTATCTTCTTCCAGAACCTAAAAATACCTATGACAAAAATGCAGTTGCTATATATGCCATCCATCGTGCAGATGGACTGTGGCAAGGACTTCATGTGGGATATATGCCTGCCCCAATTGCAAAGGTAAAGCAGCGAGAGATCAAATCAATTCTTGATTTTCAAGGAAAGATAATTCCCTTACTCATCATCGTTAAAGGCGGAGTAGAAGAGTTTCCTCAGTATGGAATTGTCGCCTACGCAAAGACTGACCAAATAGTTTTCTAAAACTCAGAAATCAAAGTCACAAGGGATACCTCTGGTGGACTTGCAACACGAATGCGAGCAAAGGGACTCGTTCCCATTCCCGCTGAAATATGGAGATATGCCTCATCGCCATCTTTTGTTAATCCACGAGCACGCCACGTTGGCAGATCGCAGTTTGTAGTTAAAGCCTTTGATCCACCTGGCCATGGAAGACGAACTTGGCCACCATGGGTATGACCAGCAAATATCACATCGAGATTGTCTTTATTCATAGCATCAAGAATTCTCAGATATGGTGCGTGAGTAACTCCGATAGCTAAATCACACTTTCCTGCCTCACCTGCAACAAGTGAGTAATCATCAAAGTTAAGGTGTGCATCATCTGTGCCGCGAGCTTCTATCTGAGTGTCATTTATCTTTACTGTCGCTCTAGAAGTATTGAGATTGATCCACCTGCGATCTGATAATCCTTTATCGAGCTCTGGCCATGGAAGATCTGCTCCATGCACTCTCTTGCCGTGATCAGGAAGGAGATACTTCAGAGGATTTTTTGGCTTAGGCGCAAAGTAATCATTAGAGCCGAAAACATACAACCCTGGAATATCAAGAAGTCTATCGAGAGCATCCAGTACAACTGGCACCGCCTTCATATCTGCAAGGAAATCTCCAGTGCTAATCACAAGGTCAGGAGATAGGGATGCAAAGGATTTGATATCTGCAATCTCCTTACGCCTTGAAGGAGTCAGGTGAAGATCTGAGAAGTGGAGGATGCGAATGGGAGCATGGCCCGCAGGTAATACGGGGATTTCAGCTTCGCGGAGCACATAACTCATGGTCCACAAGATACAGGGGCATGAGAAGATACGCCTATGGGACTTAAAGAAAGACTTCACGAAGACCTCACTGCAGCCATTCGTAGCAGTGACAAGGTCGTATCAGGAACTATCCGCATGGTGCTCACCGCCATTACCAATGAAGAAGTGGCTGGTAAAGAGGCTCGCACCCTCAGCGATGACGAGATCATCACTGTTCTCTCTCGTGAGGCGAAGAAGCGTCGTGAAGCCGCAGAAGAGTTTGCAAAGGCTGGCCGCGACGACAAGGCAGCTGAAGAGAAGGCAGAGGGCGAAGTTATCGCCAAGTATCTTCCAGCGCAGCTCAGTGAAGATGAGATTAAGAAGATTATTGCTGATGCAGTTGCATCAACAGGAGCTGCTGGACCTGCCGATATGGGCAAGGTTATGGGAGCTATCAAGCCACTTATCGCTGGAAAGGCAGATGGTGGGCTCGTCTCATCACTTGTTAAATCAACTCTCTCTGGAGGAAATTAATGAAGTTTGAATATGCAACTGTTCCTGTTCTCTCACATGCAACAAAGCAGATTCTTGATAACTGGGGATCAGATGGATGGGAACTCATTCAACTCGTTCCGAAAGAAGGATCACTCGATTTCACAGCCGTCTTTAAGCGAGAGGTGAAGTAGATGTCAGTTGATGTTCGTGCAAAGTTAGCTGAGAAGGGTTTAACACTTCCTGTTGCAACAAAGCCGCTTGCTGCCTATGTTCCCGCAGTTCGTACAGGTTCAATTGTCTTTACAGCTGGTCAATTACCAATGGTCGATGGTGCAATTGCACAGACCGGAAAAGTTGGAGCAGATGTGAGTGTGGAGGAGGCGAATAAACTCGCTGAGATCTGTGCTCTCAACGCTCTTGCTGCAGTTGAACTCGTTGCACCAGTTGACTCTGTTATAAAGGTCGTTCGTATTGTCTGCTATGTCAATGGAGCGCCAGGATTTGTGAGCCATCCAGCAGTTGCCAATGGAGCATCAGAGCTCTTTATGCATATTTGGGGCGAGAACGGAGTGGCAGCACGCAGCGCGATTGGCGTTGCAGAGCTGCCACTGAACTCACCTGTTGAGGTTGAACTCACCGTTGAGGTTGCTTAACTATCCAAAGAGATAGTTCCAAATATTGCGAATACCATTAACCACTTGAGTGGGATGGGTTGCAATATAAAAAGGTGCAGTCATTGGGTTAATTGCTTTAAATGTTTGCGCAGCAGCTGCAGGATGTTCTATTGCCTGACTTACAACGGTATAGGAAACTGCACCTGCTGAGACAGCAACAACTGCCGTTGCGGCTGCTGTGCCAACTGTCGGAGCTGAAACGGTAGAGGCAATTGCAAATCCAATCCCTGCGCTCGTTGCAGCACCAGTAAGGGTTGAAACCGCTTTCTTAATTGAATCACTATCAATAGTGCCCGCATACGATGGTGCTGTATTGACTGCTAGCGTAAAGATGATTGCAGATAGCGTTGAGGTAAAGAGGGCTGATCTTCTCGTTGATGAAAAAGTACTTTCCATAGACTCTCATTTCGATTGCCGATGCGACTGATCGGATGAGGAGCTACGGTATTGAGTGAGAATGAAAGTGGCTAGAAGAGAAAGTTACGGAAGGTATAAGAATTACTTACCGCGTTTTTCAAGGCGTTCTAGATCAGTAATTAATACTGCGCGTCCATCAAGCTTGAGCCATCCGCGACCTGCAAAATCAGCAAGAGCTTTATTGACTGTCTCGCGTGATGCACCCACAAGTTGTGCCAACTCTTCTTGGGTAAGGTCGTGGTGAACAAAGAGACCTTCTTCAGTCTTCTTGCCAAAGCGAGTACCGAGATCGATAAGTGCTTTAGCAACGCGACCTGGAACATCTGAGAAGACAAGATCTCCCACTGCCTCATTGGTACGACGAAGGCGCTGAGCTAATCGTGCGAGCAGTTGAAGTGAAACTTCAGGATTATCTCGAAGCCATGGAATCAACTTTTCATGGCTGAGAGAAAGCAATTTCGCATCTGTGACTGCTGTTGCAGTGGATGTGCGAGGTCCTGGATCAAAGAGGGAGAGTTCACCAAACATGTCACTTGGCCCAAGGATGGAGAGGAGATTTTCACGCCCATCGCCACTTGAAGTTCCCAGCTTGAGCTTGCCGTCGATAATGACATAGACATGTTCGCCCTCTTGGCCCTCTTTGAATAGAACTCCACCTTTGGCGATCTTGACTGAGTCCATTGAGGCACGGAGTGAGGCTGCGGCTGCATCATCGAGCGCGGTGAAGAGAGGGGCTCGACGGATAACTTCATCATCTTGAGGCACACGGGTACTTTACTCCTGTGGCGGCAGATATAGAAACTCGAAAAAATGCTCGGGCTATCTATCGCATTTTGACCAAGACCTACCCTGAGATCCGCTGTGAGCTCGACTTTAAGAATCCACTGGAGTTAATTGTTGCTGTGGTGCTCTCTGCCCAATGCACGGATAAAAGGGTCAATCAGATAACTCCACCACTTTTTAAGAAATATAAGAAGGCAAAGGATTATGCAAGAGCTCCACTTGCTGAGATTGAAGAATATATTTTCTCAGCAGGTTTTTATCATGCAAAAGCTCGCCATCTCAAAGGTCTCGGAACTAAATTGGTAGAAGATTTTGGAGGTGAAGTTCCAAGCACACTTGAAGAGCTGATCACCTTGCCTGGCGTGGGTCGCAAAACGGCAAATGTTGTTTTAGGTCATGCATTTGATATTCCTGGAATCACAGTCGACACACACTTTGGACGCCTCTCACGCAGATTCGAGTGGACCGCATCGATGGATCCAGTGAAAGTTGAATTTGAGGTAGGAGAACTCATTCCAGAGAAAGAGTGGACCAATCTCTCCCAGAGAATGATTTGGCATGGCAGACGCATCTGTCACTCACGCAAGCCTGCATGCGGAGCTTGTCCGGTGGCTAAGATATGTCCATCGGTGGGAATCGGTGAGATGGATCCAGCAAAAGCTGCGCTCTTGGTT
Organism: uncultured Candidatus Planktophila sp.; assembly: GCA_937927965.1. Classification (GTDB taxonomy): domain Bacteria; phylum Actinomycetota; class Actinomycetes; order Nanopelagicales; family Nanopelagicaceae; genus Planktophila. Next base: position 9,225 of record CALEZA010000106.1, on the reverse strand, counting down.
AAGACAGATAAGGATTTCCGATGAAGAAGTTAGCGATTCTTGCCTCACTTCTTCTCCTTGCAGGATGCGCTAAATCTGAGCCCATCATCACCGGAGAAGTGGTTTCTTGTAATCACATCAAGGTTATTGATAATCCCACCACTGTTATTACACCTGAGTGTTTAGATAGCTCGCCTGGGGTTAATATCGCAGCAATAAAAGGCCCTGCCATTATCAATGTGTGGGGTTCGTGGTGTGATCCGTGCAAAGAAGAACTGCCTATATTTACTGAGTTCTATCAAACAATGGACCCTTCCATTCAGTTAATAGGCGTTGATGTGGAAGAGAAACGAATTGAAGATGGGCGTATGTTTGCCCGAACTAATGGAATTAGCTGGCCAAATCTCTATGATGCAGATGGCTCTACTCGCCCATATTTCGGAATGGGAGTTCCCGTCACTTGGTTTATTGGTGAAAAGGGTGAAGTTCTCTACAAAAAGATTGGGCAATTGACATCCATTGAAGAGCTTCGCATGTTGAGCTTTGAATACTTTGGCAGATAGAGGAGTAGGCGATGATCTTTGATGTAGTGGTGGGAGTTGCAGCCCTGGCTGCAATCATTAGCGGAGTGCGTGATGGATTTATCAGATCACTTCTTCGCACAGCAGGATATATCGCAGGTGCTATTGCTGGTCTCTATCTTGCACTTCAATACAATCAAAGTGCATGGGTCATTCTTGCAATCTTCTTTGGTGCAGGTGTGGGAAGTTGGCTTGGTGCAATCATCGCAAAAGCTCTCAAGCTGACAATTATTAGAGGACCATTTGCATGGCTGAACTCATTGGCTGGAGCTGCTCTGGAGGCAGTGAAGGTAATTGTTCTCTCGTATTTGATTGGAACTGTTCTTCTCTGGGCTCCATGGACAACAGGTCAAAATGACATCGCAGAGAGCAAGATCTACCTTCAGATGAGCAACCATGCACCATCAATTCTCAACGATCTTCGTGAAAAGGTGGAGAGCTACTTCCCTAATCCTCTGTAGAGGTCTTTAACCCTTCAGAAATCAGCTTCATCACATTCGGATCTGCCAGGGTTGTTGAATCTCCTACTGCGCGATTCTCGGCCACATCTTTGAGAAGTCGGCGCATAATCTTTCCACTTCGCGTCTTTGGAAGTTCATTGACCACCATAATTTGGCGAGGTTTAGCGATTGCGCCAATTTCTTTTGTCACATGATCTCGAAGCTGCTTCACCAGAGCATCTCCTTCAAGATGGTTGACGCCTCCGCGCAAAATTACAAAGGCAACAATCGCCTGACCTGTCATGGAATCGGCAGCACCAACTACAGCTGCCTCAGCAACGCTCTCATGGGAGACAAGTGCTGATTCCACTTCAGTTGTTGAGATGCGATGCCCAGAAACATTCATCACATCGTCAACACGACCCATCAACCAAATCGCTCCATCATCATCGAGCTTTGCACCATCGCCAGCAAAATAAACGCCGTCCCACCTAGACCAGTAAGTCTCTTTGTAACGCTCTTGCTCTCCCCAAATACCTCGCAACATAGATGGCCACGGTTTGTCGAGAATGAGATAACCACCATGTCCATCTCCTACAGGAACGCCGTTATCATCAACAACTTTCGCACTAATGCCAGGAAGAGGTTTCATTGCAGAACCAGGTTTAGTCGCAGTAACTCCTGGCAGAGGAGAGATCATGATTGCCCCTGTCTCCGTCTGCCACCATGTGTCAACAATCGGACAGCGATTTCCACCAACAACATGGCGATACCAGATCCATGCTTCAGGATTGATCGGTTCTCCAACAGAACCTAGAAGTCTGAGAGTGGAGAGATTGAATTTATTGGGATGTTCTTCGCCCCATTTCATCCAAGTGCGGATGAGTGTGGGAGCGGTGTAGAGGATGGTCACACCATACTTCTCGATGATTTCAAAGACTCTTCCCTTGTGTGGTGTATCAGGAGTTCCTTCATACATCACTTGGGTTGCGCCGTTGATCAGTGGCCCATAGACCATGTAGGAGTGGCCAGTAATCCATCCAACATCGGCTGTGCACCAATAGACATCGCTACCAGGTTTAATGTCAAAGACTGCTTTATGTGTGTAGGCAACTTGAGTGAGATACCCGCCCGTTGTGTGGAAAATTCCCTTTGGTTTTGCTGTAGTTCCCGATGTATACAAAATAAAGAGCGGGTGCTCACTATCGAAGAACTCAGGTGTGTGAGTAGATGGTTGGCGATTAACAATCTCATGCCACCAAATATCACGACCATCATTCCAAGCTGTCTCTTGACCTGTGCGCTTAACAACTAATACTTGCTTTACATTTGTTGAACCCGAGAGAGCTTCATCTACTGCAGGCTTGAGAGCAAAAGCTGCACCTTTTCTAAATCCACCATCTGCTGTGATGACTAACTTCGCATCAGCATCTTGAATGCGCGAGAGAAGTGCATCCGCTGAGAAGCCTCCAAAGACGACTGAGTGGATTGCACCAATGCGAGCGCAAGCAAGCATGGCAACGGCTGCTTCAGGAATTAACGGCATATAGATTGCAACGCGATCTCCTGCAACGATTCCCATCTCAGTAAGTGCATTGGCAGCTTTACTCACATCGGTGAGAAGTTGTGCATATGAAATTGTGCGAGTATCGCCAGGCTCTCCTTCAAAGTGGAAAGCGATGCGACCACCATGACCTTGTGCGACATGTCGATCCAACGCGTTGACGGAGGCATTGATCTTTCCTCCCACAAACCATTGGGCAAAGGGCGGATTCCACTCCAATGTTTTTCCCCATGGTTGCTCCCAAGTCAGTGCGTGAGCTTGGCGCTCCCAGAAAGCCAGAGGGTCCCTCTCTGCCTCTTCATAGAGATCTGCTTGGGCATTAGCTTGCGCTGCAAACTCTGGAGAGGGGGCAAAGGTGCGGTTTTCGGAGGAGAGATTTTCCAAGGACTCAGTGCTCATGGATAGGCAGGTTACAAGGAGGAGGGCTCGGTGCCTAGGAGTTGCCAGCACCAATACTTCTCCCCAGAGCGCACATCCCCTCTCACCTTCCCTGGAGGAGATAGCCACCATCTGCCCATGACCTTAATTACCTTCCTTAGCTACCTCCTTAAATTCCTGAGCAACCCAGCCCTCCTCTCAGCCCTGATAGCCCTGATTCAGAAGATTTTGCGCTGACTTTTCGCCTCAGGCGGGATGGCGATTTTCGCTTACGCGGGGGTAGGTGGTTGGATTAGCCGTAAGCCTCTCGACGAGCCAATGGTGCCTTGCGGATTGGGTTTACACCCTTCGATCTACCCATTGGAGTCATCATGCCAATTGCAACCCCTGAAGTGTATGCAGAGATGTTGAACCGCGCTAAGGCCGGAAAGTTTGCATACCCAGCAATCAATGTTTCTTCTTCACAAACAATCATTGGAGCTATCCGCGGATTCGCAGAAGCGGGTTCTGACGGAATTATCCAGTTCTCTTGGGGTGGAGCAGAGTACGCATCAGGTTCAACTGTAAAGAACCAAGTCGATGGAGCAGTTGCTCTCGCTGAGTTCGCACATGTTGTTGCAAAGAATTACAACGTCAATATTGGAATCCACACAGATCACTGCCCAGCAGAGAAGCTCGACACATTTATGCGTCCACTTCTTGAAATCGGTGCACAGCGTGTCAAGGATGGATTGAAGCCACTCTTTAACTCACACATGTGGGACGGCTCAGCTGTCGACATGAAAGAGAATATGAAGATTGCTAAGGAACTTCTTGCAAAGTCAGTAGCTGCTAACACAATTCTTGAAATTGAAATCGGTGTTGTTGGTGGAGAAGAAGACGGAATTGAAGCAAAGCATGATGCAAAGCTCTATTCAACACCTGAGGATGCACTCATGACACTTGAAACTTTGGGCGATGGATCTAACGGTCGTTACATGGTTGCTGCAACATTCGGAAATGTGCACGGTGTTTATAAGCCAGGCAATGTTGTGCTTAGCCCAGGAATTCTCAAGGACCTCCAAGATGCTGTTGCTGCAAAGCTTGGTCTAGCTGCAGGAAGCAAGCCTATGGATCTCGTATTCCACGGTGGCTCTGGCTCACTTCTTTCAGAGATTCGTGATTCACTCGATTACGGCGTGATTAAGATGAATATCGATACAGATACTCAGTATGCATTTACACGCCCTGTTGTTGACCATGTCATGAAGAACTATGACGGAGTCTTGAAGATTGATGGCGAGATCGGAAATAAGAAGGCTTACGATCCACGCGCATGGGGCAAGGCTGCAGAAGCTGGTATTGCAGCTCGCGTAGCACTTGCTTGCGAAGATCTTCGTTCAACTGGAACATCACTACTTAAGTAATTTCTACACCTACGAGTCGGAGAGGCTTTACCAATGCCTGCATTAGTTCTACTGGGAGCACAGTGGGGTGATGAGGGCAAGGGTAAAGCTACCGACTTGCTCGGAGATCGCGTCGATTATGTTGTCCGTTATCAAGGTGGCAACAATGCAGGACACACTGTTGTCATCGGCGATCAGAAATATGCACTCCACCTTCTACCTTCGGGAATTCTTTCACCAAATGTAGTTCCCGTTATTGCAAACGGTGTTGTAATTGATCCTGCAGTTCTCCTCCAGGAAATCAATGGACTGACAGAGCGTGGAATTGATTGCAGCAAGTTAGTGATTTCAACAAATGCACACTTGATTACTCCTTATCACCGCACAATCGATAAGGTCTCTGAGCGATTCCTTGGTAAGTCAAAGATTGGAACAACTGGTCGCGGAATTGGTCCTGCCTATGCAGATAAAATCAATCGCATCGGTATTCGAGTTCAAGATCTCTTTGATCCATCAATTCTTCGTCAGAAGCTAGAAGGTGCTCTACGCGATAAGAATCAGATTCTGATTAAGGTCTTTAACCGTAAAGATATTGCGGTTGAAGATGTTCTCGCTGAATATCTTGAATATGCTGAAATCTTGCGGCCATATGTTGCAGATACTGTTCTACTTCTTGATGAGGCTCTTAAAGCTGGAAAGCGCATTCTTCTTGAGGGATCACAGGGAACACTCCTAGATGTTGACCATGGAACATATCCATTCGTCACTTCATCTAATCCAACTGCAGGTGGTGCGTGCACAGGTTCTGGTATTGGTCCAACAAAGATTGAACGAGTCATTGGAATTGTGAAGGCCTACACCACACGCGTGGGATCAGGACCGTTCCCTACAGAGCTCTTCGATGAAGATGGAGAGAAACTCCGCACTATTGGTGGCGAAGTAGGCGTAACAACTGGTCGTGCTCGTCGCTGCGGTTGGTATGACGCGCCGATTGCTCGCTATGCAGTGCGAGTCAACGGCCTCACAGACTTCTTCCTCACCAAGCTCGATGTCCTCACAGGTTGGGAGCAGATTCCAGTATGTGTTGCATATGAGATTGATGGAAAGCGCGTTGAAGAACTTCCTTCTTCACAGACAGATTTCCACCATGCAAAGCCAATCTATGAATATCTTCCAGGGTGGAAGGAAGATATCTCTGGAGCTCGAAAGCTCAGTGATCTTCCGCAGAATGCCCAGAACTACATCGCCTTCCTTGAGAAGATCTCAGGGGCGCCGATGAGCGCGATTGGCGTAGGTCCAGGGCGCGACCAAACAATCGTCGTGAAGGATTTCATCTAAATATGAAAATCCTCCTAGTCGGAAGCGGCGGTCGTGAACACGCACTCGCACTAGGACTGCAAGCAGATACAGCCTGCACTGAGCTCCATGTTGCTCCAGGAAATCCAGGCATCGCTGAATTTGCGAAGATTCATCCTCTTGCAATCACTGACAATGCTGCAATTGCATCCCTTGCCCACACTCTTCAAGTAGATCTTGTTGTGATTGGCCCTGAGGTTCCGCTGGTCAATGGCGCCGCAGATGTTATTCGTGCAATCGGCATTCCTGTCTTTGGACCTTCACAAGCTGCTGCTCAACTCGAAGGCTCAAAAGATTTTGCAAAAGGTGTGATGCGTGATGCGGGAGTTCCCACTGCACATAGTTTTACTTGCACAACACAAAGCGAGATTGAAAAAGCTCTCGACACATTTGGTTCTCCTTATGTTGTTAAAGATGATGGATTGGCAGCAGGTAAAGGTGTTGTTGTTACAGAAGATAGAGATGTGGCACTTAATCACGCTCTCTCATGTTCGCGAGTGGTGATCGAAGAATTTCTCGATGGACCTGAAATTTCTCTCTTTGGAATTTCAGATGGTCGCAATGTTTTAGCGATGGAGCCAGCGCAAGATTTCAAGCGAGCACATGATGGTGATGCAGGTCCAAACACAGGCGGAATGGGGGCATATTCACCTCTTCCTTGGGCACCAGAAGATATCGTCGAAGAGACTTATGAGAAGGTCTTAGCTCCAATGATCGCTGAGATGGCAGCTCGTGGAACTCCTTTCGTGGGCTTGTTGTATGCAGGTCTTGCTCTTACATCTCAAGGCATTCGAGTAATTGAATTCAATGCACGATTTGGCGATCCAGAGACTCAAGTTCTTATTCCACGACTTCAGACTCCTCTTGCAACTCTTCTCTATAAGGCAGCTACAGATAATCTCGATGATTCCTTCCTTACATGGAGAGATGATGCAGCCGTTACGGTTGTGTTGGCATCAGGTGGGTATCCAGATAAGCCCGAAGTTGGTGGTGAGATTTCGTTGCCTGAAAGCAATGGCGCAACTATTTATCACGCAGGCACCGCACTGAAAGAAGGCAAACTTCTCTCCAGCGGCGGACGAGTCCTCACCGTTACGGGAATTGGTAAGGATCTTGAGCAGGCACGCACTCAAGCCTATGCAACCATCAAAGGGGTTTGCCTCGATAATTCTTTCTATCGTTCCGACATAGCACTACAAGCAGCAGGGAGTAAGTCATGAGCGTACTTGCAGATCGTTATGCATCTAAAGAGATGCGGCAGGTTTTTGCGGCAGAGCAGAAAATCATCGCGGAGCGCAAGCTTTGGATTGCTGTTGCTCGAGCTCAATCTACTCTCGGCCATGCCATCTCACCTGAAGTTATTGCAGATTATGAGAAAGTGATTGAGAAAGTTGATCGTGCATCCATTGATGCACGAGAGAAAATCACACGCCATGATGTGAAGGCTCGCATTGAAGAATTCAACGCTCTTGCTGGCCATGAAGCAATCCATGCAGGAATGACAAGCCGCGATCTCACAGAAAATATTGAGGCTCTTCAAATCCGCGATGGCTTGGTAATTGTGCGCGATAAAGTTGTCGCTTTACTGGCTGTTCTTGCAGCTAAGGCCGCGCTCTATGCAGATCAGCCGATTGCGGGCAGATCTCACAATGTGCCAGCACAGATAACAACCTTAGGAAAGCGTTTTGCTTCAGCTGCAGAGGAACTTCTCTATGCATTTGAGCGGCTAGAGAGCCTTCAAAGTCGTTATCCCATGCGTGGAATTAAGGGACCTGTGGGAACAGCGCAAGATTCAATAGATCTTCTTGGAAGTAGCCAAGCTCATCACAAGCTTGAGGAATCGATTGCTGCTGAACTTGGTTTTGATCGCATCTTGGATTCCACAGGTCAGGTTTATCCACGCTCACTCGATTATGAAGTAGTCACAACTCTCGTTCAGTTAGCAGCCTCACCATCATCTCTTGCCACATCGATTCGATTGATGGCAGGAGCAGAACTTGTGACAGAAGGATTTAAAGAAGGCCAAGTTGGTTCATCTGCAATGCCTCACAAGATGAATACTCGCTCTTGTGAGCGCGTGAATGGATTGACAGTCATTCTCCGTGGATATGCATCAATGGTTTCAGAACTTGCAGGCAATCAATGGAATGAAGGCGATGTCTCCTGCAGTGTTGTTCGCCGTGTCGCTATTGCAGATGCCTTCTATGCAATTGATGGATTGTTGGAGACGATGTTGACGGTTCTTAAGGAGTTTGGAGCGTTTCCTGCAGTTATTGACGCAGAACTCAATCGCTATCTTCCATTCCTTGCAACAACAAAGATACTCATGGCCTCTGTTAAAGCTGGAGTAGGACGCGAAGTTGCCCATGAAGCAATCAAAGAGCATGCAGTTGCTGCGGCACTCGGAATGCGTGAAGGTCGCCCAAATGGAGTGCTTGATGCACTAGCGGCAGATACACGAATTCCATTTGATCGTGCTGGCCTTGATGCTCTTATTGGTTCTCCACTTGATTTCACAGGCGACGCTCAAGACCAAGTTGCTCGTGTAATTGCTCGCGTTGAGTCAGTTACTTCACGCTTTCCAGAGGCAGCCACCTACACACCGGGTTCTATTCGATGAGTGGATTTGGAGCAGCGGGCGCACCACCTGCCTTGCAGATTGATGGATGGACTCACATCCGCACAGGCAAGGTTCGTGACCTTTACTCCAACGATGAAGGGGAAATTCTTCTCGTCGCATCAGATCGAATCTCTGCCTTTGATTGGGTTCTACCTTCAACAATCCCCAATAAAGGCGCGATTTTGACCCAGTTATCGCTCTTCTGGTTTGAGCTCCTGGCAGATATTGTCCCCAACCACATCATTAGTGAGGATGTTCCTGGATCTGTGAGCGATCGCGCTGTGATTGTGCAACCCCTTGAGATGTTTCCGATCGAATGTGTTGCTCGTGGATATCTCACAGGAAGCGGACTGGTTGAGTATCGCGAGAGCTCTTCAATCTGCGGCAATGACCTTCCAGCAGGGCTACTCGATGGCTCACAACTTCCCTCATGTATTTTCACACCAGCGACGAAAGCTGAAGTGGGAGATCACGATATCAATATTGATTTCGACAGCGCTGTGAGAATTGTAGGAAGAGATATTGCAGAAGACCTTCGTGATATCACACTCAAGCTCTATGACACTGCAGCAGAATATGCAGCAAGTCGCGGAATCATCCTTGCAGATACGAAATTTGAATTCGGTGCAAACTCAGAAGGCACTATCACTTGGGGAGATGAGGCGCTGACTCCTGATTCTTCTCGCTTTTGGGAAGCATCCATGTGGCACCCAGGTGCTACGCAACCTTCATTTGATAAGCAATTTGTTCGCGATTGGTTGAGTTCTAGCGGGTGGGACAAGAAGTCTCCACCACCTGAACTCCCACAAGAAATTATCGAGAAGACGGCTGCTCGATATGAAGAGGCATTTGAACGCATTACTGGAAATAAGTTTTAACCAAGCAAAGGAGAATGAAATGGCAATAATCGTGGTGGATGTTA
>CALEZA010000105.1 GCA_937927965.1 uncultured Candidatus Planktophila sp. | reverse complement strand
CAACTTGAGCCAGATCAGCCATGTGGGAGTAACTATCTTTATCTTCGCAATCACATTCCCCGTCTTAGCTGGCGCACTTGGAGCCGCTGTGGGAAGTGCGGTGGGGCTATCTGTAGGAGGTGCTGCGATCTTGGGCGTGCTCTGCGCAAGTGCCTCTTATATTGCAGCCCCGGCAGCGGTCACGCTCGCCTTGCCAGAGGCAAATAGCTCATCGGCGTTGATCTCCAGTATCGGGGTGACATTCCCATTTAACTTAATCATCGGAATTCCGTTGATTGTGGAGATATCTCAACTACTGCATTAGAGGTTGATTACCGCAATTACAACTGAAATTAATTGTTGTCGTAATCCTCTTCAGATTCAGAGCGTTCAACAATAGGAGCCTTTGTTCCAAACATAATCTCATCCCATGATGGAATCTTTGCTCGTGCCACTACGCCATCTTCTGAATCAGCAGCAGTAGGTGTGTCACGGATTGCGACAAGGCGTGGGGTCTCAGGGCGTTCTTCTTCAACAACGGGCGAGAAGAGTGAACTAGCACCTGGAAGATTTGTTGTGGGAGCTTCATAGCGAGCAGGATGTGTTGGCTCTGCATTAATAAATCCCGGTTCGATGACTCGAGCAGGTGCATCCTCATCAATGAGCCATGCACCATTGTCATCTGTTGGATTGATTGAGCGGCGAGCTGTGTCAAAGTTCCATGTGGCAATTCCCTTGCCATCACGATTTGGATAGCTCAATTCAATATGCCAAGTGGTATCTGGAAGTCGCCATGTGTTCCAAGAGAGCTCATCTGCGTCAACGCCGCGAGGAACGAGCTTTCCCACTACTGATTCAAGGAAAGTGATTTCTGATCGCACTGAGTCCTTGCGAAGTGTTGCATTTCGAGCAAGGCTGAGGATGTATTCACGCTCTTGCAGAATTGGACCAGCAAAGCGAGCAATCTTTTCTAGAGTGGTGTTTCCTTCACGAGCGATAACTTCTGGAGCATCACCTGCACGCAGACGACGCTGAATCTCTTTCACTGTGATTGTCTCTTCGGCATCATTGGATGGCACTGCTGTCAGGCGTGGTTGGTTCACTGTTGCACGAAGTGTGTCGCTAATGCGGAGAGAGAATTCACTTCCATCGTTATCAACAAGGGTGAGATGGGTGCCTTCATTGTTCTTACCTTGTAAACGGAGCTCACTCATGGGGGTGAGAATAACTGATGGGGTGGGTAGAATTGTGGGTATGAGTAGCCACAACACAGCAGAACTTCTTGCCATCGCCCAGCGCATCGGCAAGGAGGCTGGAGCGCTCTTGATGGATCGCCCTGCAGAGCTTGAGGTCAATACAAAGACCACCGCTATCGATGTTGTAACTCAAATGGATATCCGTGCTGAGGCATTTATTGTGGATCAGCTCCTTGCTGCCCGTCCTGATGATGGAATTTTGGGGGAAGAGGGTGCAGCTCGTGAAGGTAGTTCTGGGATTACCTGGGTCATCGATCCCGTCGATGGCACCGTTAACTACCTCTATAACCTACCTGGATGGAATGTGAGCATTGCTGCCAAGGATGAGCATGGTCCACTTATAGGAGTGGTGACTGCGCCATCTATCAACTCCACTTGGTGGGCAGTTCGTGGAGAGGGCGCTTTTCACAATGGGCGAAAGATTGCCTGCAATGACCCCGTTCCATTTAACCGAGCACTGTTGGGAACTGGCTTTCAATACGACACCGCACACCGCACCCCTCAGATTGAGTATCTATCCCGCGCACTGCCTCAGATCCGAGATGTCAGACGCAATGGAGCGGCAGCAGTAGACCTCTGCCATGTGGCGATGGGGGCGCTGGATGGCTATTACGAGCATGGCCTTAAAGAGTGGGATTGGGCAGCAGCAGGGCTGATTGCCAAGGAGGCTGGGGCTCGCTTTGGGATATACGGGCAGGCGCCCTATGAGATGACCCTGGCAGCTGGCCCCTCTCTCTATCCTGAGCTTGAGGCCTTCTTAGGGCTATAGGGCCGATTTTCACCACAGGGCTCACCTGTGGCAAGATACGCAGTCTGCACGGCACTTCCGTGCCCGCTAGAAATAAAGGATTCCGAACATGAACATTCTCGATGTCGTAGATGCAGCATCACTCCGCAAGGACATTCCACAGTTCCGTGCTGGCGATGAGCTCAAGATCCATGTTCGTGTTATCGAAGGTAACAAGTCACGCCTTCAGGTCTTCCAGGGTGTTGTAATCCGTCGCCAGGGTGATGGAGTCCGTGAGACTTTCACAATCCGCAAGGTTTCATACGGTGTCGGCGTTGAGCGTACATTCCCAGTACACACACCAGTTATTGAAAAGATTGAACTCATCCAGAAGGGTGATGTTCGTCGTGCAAAGCTTTACTACCTCCGCGACCTTCGCGGTAAGGCTGCAAAGATTCGCGAAAAGCGTGATGGCGTTGTTGGTTATGGCGATGGAATCCTTTCAACTCCAGAACCAGTTGCAGTTGTTGAAGAGGCTCCAGCAGTTGTCGATGCTCCAGAAGCTGTAGTTGAAACTCCAGTTGCAGAGGCAGTAGTTGAGGCACCAGTTGCTGATGCAACTCCTGCAGCTGACTCTTCAGCTGAGTAAAAATTTCTAAGTATCTGCCTCGTAAGGGATCGTTCTTTCGCGAGTTCCCTGTACTTGTCGTAGTTGCGCTCGCTGTTTCACTTGTCATTAAACTTTTCCTTGTTCAATTTTTCTATATTCCATCTGGTTCCATGCAGAACACACTCCAGATCAAGGATCGCGTAGCAGTTAACAAGCTTCCATTTATCTCTCAATCAATCGATCGTGGAGATGTTGTGGTCTTCCGCGATCCTGCTAATTGGCTTCCAGAGCCGATGCCTGAGACAGGCAATCGCATCCTTTTAAAAGCTAAAGAAGTTCTTGTGACTGTAGGAGTGCTTCCCAATCCAGCAAAGCAGTACTTGGTGAAGCGCGTTATTGGTGTGGCAGGTGACAATGTGATCTGTTGCGATAAGAGCGGCGCTCTCACAGTTAATGGCCAAGTAACTTCTGAGCCATATATCTTTGCAGGCAATAAGCCGAGTGAGATGACTTTTAACATCACTGTTCCTCAAGGCAAGATTTGGGTCATGGGAGATCACCGAGGAGCTTCTGCCGACTCTCGCTATCACCAAGATGACATCAATAATGGATTTGTTCCACTATCAAAGGTGACAGGTCAGGTCTTTGGAATTATCTGGCCGCTTGAGCACTTTGGTCTGGTCTCATCGCAAAATCCCATTTCTAATGGCTAACAACCCTTCACCTAAGCGCATCGAAGAGATGCTCCGAGATGCTGGAATCTCACCAGTTGCGGGAGTAGATGAGGCAGGTCGTGGTCCTTGTGCTGGACCTTTAGTAGTTGCAGCCGTCATTCTTGAAGATCCCTTTGCAGAAATCTGGAGTGAGATTCGAGACTCAAAAGAGGTTTCAGAGAAGAAGCGCGAAGTTCTCTTTGATGTTGTTAATCAGAATGCGGCAGCGGTAAGTGTGATTGAGATTAGCCCTGAAGAAATTGATGAGCGTGGAGTTCATGCTGCAAATCTGGATGGAATGCGCCGAGCAGTCAATGCCTTATCCATTACACCTAGCTATGTGTTGACCGATGGTTATGCGATCGAAGGATTAGCTCTTCCGAATATTGCTGTTTGGAAAGGCGATCAGGTTGTTACAGCTATCAGCGCAGCTTCAATTATTGCCAAGGTCACAAGAGATCGAATTATGCGTGAGATGGAGATTCAATACCCAGGCTATGGATTTGCTGGCCATAAGGGCTATATCACCGCCTCCCACACAGCAGCTCTTCTGGAGAAGGGCGTAACACCTATTCATCGTAAATCCTTCTCCAATATCGCAGCACTTATGTAGTCAATCACCACGAAAGTTATTTCTACATACGAAAGTTCTTAGGTGTGAGTTACTCGTGAAGATGGCGGTTGCAAAGAGTTATGCTCCCTATATTGCAGCAGCCCTGAGCGGCTTGCTTTCCTTCGGAGCAAATGGCTGAAATGATGAGAACTATGTCTAGAGTGAAGGATTTCTTTAAATCTCTCGGTCGATGGATCCTTTGGTTCTTTGACGGAATCATTTAAGGATTCATGATTTCCCATATTGTGAGGTTTGCTTGAGGTTGATGTGAGTCCATCTACCTATCTTTCGGGAAATCAATCGATTGGAGCTCACATGTCACTCTCACCTATTCGTCGAATCACCCATTCACTCATCTTGGCACTATCCTTTGGAATTCTCGGTTCACAGGGCGCATCTGCTGTCTTTGGTCTTCCTGTCCATGATGGTCCAGGAATTTCTCAACCCAGCGGAGGGCTCAATGATTTTCTTAGCCAACCAAAGATGGAGAAGGTAGTCGATAGCGTCGTTGATGCCTTCACATTGGTAAATAACGCTCGACAAGGAGCATCCATGATCTCCTTCTACACAGGAGGGGGATTCCTGTCTTTTCGAAATAAGTAAATCTCTCTGTGGATGAGTCGGAGTTCACACTTGCTCATTTGGCTAGCGTCACCTCTTTAAAAGGATGTGGTGATGGATCTAAGACAGATGCGAATGGCGATAGCGGCACATTTCGAAGCAGGAAGTGTGAAGCTCGCGCAAGCTCTTCAGGAAAGGGGAGTCGAAGAGATTTTCAATGGGATCCCAGAAGAAGTTATAGCCAATCTCCACATCATCCAGGAGAGAGTTACTGCAAATGAGATTTCAACTCTCACTCCAGAAGATTCAGATTGGCCATCCCAACTCAATGATTTATCCGCCCCTCCCGTTCTTCTCTTCGTGAGGGGCCATAGATCACTTCTTTCACAGAGATCCCTAGCAATTGTTGGAACGCGTAACCCGACCGCTTATGGTGTGAAGATGGCATCTGAATTTGCTACTGGATTTGTCGATAGGAAATGGGCCATTGTTAGTGGTGGTGCATATGGAATTGACTCAGCAGCCCATAAGGGAGCACTCATTGCAGAGGGGGTGACTATCGCTGTGACAGCTGCAGGATTGGACTCTCCATATCCTGCGGGAAATCAGAGGCTCTTTGATGAGATTGTTGAATCAGGTGTTTTGATCAGTGAATATCTTCCAGGAGTTACCGCCCGTCCACACCGTTTTCTGGTTCGGAATCGTTTAATCGCCGCTCTCTCGAAAGGAACCTTGGTGGTGGAGGCAGCCTTCAGGAGTGGATCTCTTCGCACCGCTCGAGAGGCAGCGGAGTTGATGCGCCCTGTAATGGCCATTCCAGGATTAATTACTTCTCCTACATCAGATGGATGTCATCGATTAATTGGAGAACGCAGGGCTGAATTGGTGACATCTGTGGCAGATGCTCATGAATTGATGAGCTCTCTGGTGTGAGGCAAGGGTAAGTAATGAGAGAATAGAGGTATGAGTGATTTCCGTTCGGGCTTTGTTGCCATTGTTGGCCGCCCCAACACAGGAAAATCAACCTTGATCAATGCACTTGTGGGAAGCAAGATTGCAATCACATCACACCATCCCAACACCACTCGCCATGCTATTCGCGGCATTATCAATAATGAGAACTTTCAAGCTGTTCTAGTTGATACACCTGGCGTCCACAAGCCCCGCACGCTCCTTGGCCATCGTCTCAACGCTGTGGTGAACGAGAGCATGGATTCGGTGGACATCATCATGATGTGTCTGCCTGCCAATGAAGCAACTGGCGCTGGTGATCAATTTATCGCTGCAGAGATTGCAAAGCATCCGCGAGCAAAGAAGTTTGCTCTCGTCACAAAGACGGATACAGTCAATAAGAAATCTCTTGCAGATAGATTGATGACAATTAGCGATCTTGCAGATGGTTTTACTTGGGATGAGATTATTCCAGTTTCAGCCGTTATTCATGATCAGATTGAGTTGTTAGATTCCATTATTGGAGCCAATCTTCCGATTGGACCCGCCTTCTATCCAGTGGATCAAAAAAGTGATCAGGGCACAGAGCAACTCATTTGTGAACTTATTCGTGAAGCTGCAATGCGTGATGCTCTCCAGGAACTTCCTCACTCAATCATGGTGACTATCGATGAGATGTCAGAGCGTGAACCCAATGGAACTCGTCCATTCTTTGATATCCATGCAACTATTCATGTGGAGAGAGATTCTCAAACGGGAATTATCTTGGGACATCAAGGTCAGCGCTTAAAAGATATCGGTATGCGAGCACGCAAAGATATTGAGCGTGAACTTGGAGCTCGAATCTTTCTTGGTTTGCATGTGAAAGTCTCAAAGGAATGGCAGAGAGATCCAAAACTTCTTGAGCGCCTAGGTTTCACAGAGCGCAAGTAATTAAGCCGAAACAACTCCTGTTGCAAGAGCAATAAGGAGAGCGAAGCCGAGAACGATGCGATAAATCACAAACGGTGTGAATGACTTTGTGGAGATGTATCGCATCAACCATGCAATTACTGCATAGCCAACAAGGAATGCAGTGACGGTTGCAGCAATAGTCTCTGTCATTGAAAAGACTGCGATTCCAGGATCATCAATGGCCTGCTTGGCTTCATAGAAGCCACTTCCAAATACAGCTGGCATTGCAAGTAGGAAAGAGTATCTCAGCGCCGATTCACGCCGATAGCCAAGGATTCTTCCCATTGCGATAGTGGCTCCAGATCGTGACACACCTGGAATCAAGGCAAGTGCTTGCGCTAATCCATAGAGGATTCCATGTCCTGGTGTGAGTTGATCCAAGGTGCGCTCATTACGACCCATATAGTCAAGAAATCCAAGTAAGAAGCCGAAGATGATCAGCGTGCTGGCGATAATCCAGAGAGATCTAAATGTGGTGGTGATGTATTCCTGGCCAAGATAGCCCAAGATAACTATTGGCAATGTGCCTACGCCGATGAGCCAAGCAAGCCGTGCATCGCTTCTCTCATGATGTGTCAGATGAGACTTTGGCTTTAGGGATTTAAACCACGCCTTAATAATTGATGAGATATCTCGGCGGAAGTAGAGGAGAACAGCTAGTTCTGTACCGATTTGTGTAATGGCTGTAAATGCCGCTCCAGGATCTTTTGCAGTAGAGAGGAACTCACCGACAATGCGTAGATGTGCACTAGATGATATCGGGAGAAATTCGGTTAAACCTTGAACGATTCCCAGAAAGATTGCGCTAAGCATTTGTTTTTGTCTCACTCTTTCTACTTGCAAAGTAGGAGCCAATTAGAACAAGAGGCAACCCCAAGATGATTCCAATTGTAAGTGGCTCATCAAGAATTATTACGCCCAACACAACGGCGCATGCAGTGTTGAGATAAGTAACGAGGGAGCCACGAGCCACTCCAATAATTGCTGTGAGAGTAAAGAAGATGGCAAAAGCTGCACCAGTGGAGAGAATCCCAAGTCCTAGAACTGCCTGAATGGCAGAAGATGAAATCTCATGATCTGGCCATTGTGCAATTGTGAATGGAAGGTAGAAGAGAGCGGTGATTGCCATGGCAACTGCATTAATGGCAACTCCTGAGACTCCAGGGAGTCCTTCTTGCACAAACATCACCGCGTAGGAATATCCAATGGATGCGAGAAGAACCATTCCAATAGATAGTGGATCAGTACTTCCC
>CALEZA010000104.1 GCA_937927965.1 uncultured Candidatus Planktophila sp. | reverse complement strand
CGCTAATGATTAGCCCGGATTCAATCGGGCGTACCTTTCCTGGTACAGAGTCAATTACCATTTCTCAATCTGAGATCGATGCCTTCTGCAGCGTTATTGGTGAGGCTGATACTTCTATCGCACCTCCCACATTCTCTATCCGCATCTCACTCGACCAATCTGAAGCAATCCTGACAAGCCCCGAAGTGGGCATTCAGTGGGATCGCTTGGTTCACGGCGATCAGAAGTTTGAAATCAAGCGCCCACTTAAAGCTGGAGATGTGATCACATGCTCTTCAACTATTGAGAGCGCTCGCGAGGTTGCAGGAAACCAAATAATTAGTGTTCGCTCAGATTTAACATCACATGATGAACTTGTTATCTCTTCATGGTCTACCTTGGTGATCCGCGCATGAATAAAGATCAAGAATTGGACGAGAAGGTCTACTTCGTAAATCGCGAGCTCTTAAAGCGATATGCCGATGCCAGCGGTGATCAAAACCCAATTCACCAAGATGAAGCATTTGCAGTCTCTGTTGGACTTCCCAATGTGATTGCCCACGGCATGCTCACTATGGCCCTTGTCTCCAAATATGTATCTGATATTGCAGGAGGTTCTGCCAAGGTTTTAGAAATTGGTGGGCGCTTTACCAAGCCTGTCATTGTTCCTGCAGGAGTCGATGTTGATGTCACGGTCTCTGCAACGGTAACTGATGTGGCAGACGGGAAAGCAACTCTTTCGCTATCTGCAACAAGTGCTGGCGTGAAGGTGCTCGGCATGGCAAAGGCAGTAATTTCTCTGTGAGTGCACCAGAGTCTGTCCACGAGCTTGCTCGTGCTCGCCAAGCTGCTCGTGCAGAGAAGAACTTCGCTCTCTCAGACTCTCTTCGCGGTGAGATTGCAGCGCAAGGTTTTGAAGTAGTCGATGTTGCAGATGGATATGAACTTCGTCCCAAGAAGCGCTTTGCCACCTACTCCTCTACTCGAGATATCAAAGCAATTAATTCAGGCAAGTATCCAATTACCGTTGCAATGATTATCGATGGGTTCCATGAGGATGCAATTCAGACCCTTCAATCCATCAAGGCGAATAGCGATTGCGCTATTGCGATGTTGGTTATCGGTGAGGCAGGGGCTCTTGCAGATCAGCTTGATGCCCGCACATCACTGGTTGAACTCACCGAGAATCTTGGCTGGGGAGAAAGTGCTAATGCACTCCTTCGAAATGTAACAAGTGAATTTATCGTCATTATGGATCCTTCTACTCGCTTTACAGGAGATGCGATCGCTCCAGTTCTTGAAGAACTTCAGAAGAGAGAGTTTGTTGCAGTTGGTTGGCGCGGTGGGCTCATCAACTTAGAGGATGAATGGCGCAGCGTTGATGATAGAGGAGCTGGAGAAGTAGATGTTCTCTTTAGCTACTTTATTGCGATGCATCGTGAAGATGCACTTGCTGCCCGTGGCTTTAATAATCGCGCCCTCTACTATCGCAATGCTGATATTGAATTCTCTCTCGCACTTCGCCATGCCAATGGGCGCCTTCTTCAAATGGATCTGCCGCTTGAGCAGGCTCGCCATCACGGTTACTACGACACAGAAGAGCAGTATCGAGAGCTTCAATCGAAGAAGAACTATGACCGTATCTTGGAGCGATTCCGCGGTAAGACTGCGATTCTGAGTCCACGCAGGTAACCTTGTGCCATGGCAGAGCTTCGAGATTACACATCTTTTCGTGTAGGTGGTCCTGCCAAGAACTTTGTTGAAGTCGCTACCGAAGATGAAATCATCGCAGCAATCGAAAGCGCTGGAGATTCACCAATCCTGATCATGGGTGGTGGAACCAATGTGCTCATCTCAGATTCTGGTTTTGAAGGAACAGTTATTCGCATTGCCAATAACGCTACGGAATCTGAAGTCGATGCCTGCAGTGGAGCAACTCTGACCATAGGTGCAGGTGAGAACTGGGATGAATTTGTTGCCACCACTATCTCTCGCGGATTTGCGGGACTTGAAACTCTCAGTGGAATTCCAGGAACAGTGGGAGCTGCTCCAATCCAAAATATCGGTGCTTACGGCCATGAGGTCTCTGAGTTCATTACACGAGTTCGCACATATGATCGACAGGCAAAGGCAATCAAGACCTTCACAAATAGCGAATGTGAATTTGAGTATCGCAACTCCCACTTTAAGAAAAACCCTGGTCGCTATGTGGTGCTCTCTGTGCAATTCCAATTAAGAATGGGAGAAATTTCAACGCCTATCACTTACGCAGAGCTTGCATCAAAATTAGGCGTTGCTGTGGGCGAGAAGGCACCTGTTATTAAAGTGCGTGATGCTGTCCTGGAACTTCGCACAGGTAAAGGAATGGTTCTCAATCCTGACGATAAAGATTCATGGTCTGCAGGATCATTTTTTACCAACCCGATTGTCAGCGTTGATATTGCTAACAATCTTCCTGCAGATGCTCCACGCTGGCCCACAGCTGATGGGCGCATTAAAACCAGTGCTGCATGGTTGATTCAACACTCAGGAATCGATAAAGGTCAGAGCGTGGGGGGAGCTCGCATCAGCACTAAACATGTTTTGGCGCTCACCAATGCGGGAAGTGCAACTACAGATGAGATCTGTCAGTTAGCACGAGAAGTGCAGAGAAGCGTTTATGAGAAGTTTGCAATCACCCTTGAACCAGAGGTAAACCTGGTGGGCGTTACTCTGTAAGGAGCTTCTTAATACGCCCAATACCTTCAACGATATCTTCATCGCTGGTTGCATAGGAAAAGCGTAGATATCCAGAAGGTCCGAATGCTTCACCAGGAACAGCTGCAACTTCAACCTCATCCAAGATGATGGTGGCAAGCTCTGCCGATGTATTTGCAACCTTTCCGCGGATTGACTTTCCGAGTGCACCTTTAACAGATGGATAGACATAGAAAGCACCTTGTGGTGTTGGGCATTCAAATCCAGGAATTTCATTGAGAAGGCTAACAATGAGTTTGCGACGACGATCGAATGCAACGCCCATCTCATGGACAGCGTCAAGATTTCCTGTGAGGGCTGCAATAGCCGCTCTCTGTGAAACATTGGAGACATTTGATGTCAGGTGAGATTGAAGATTGGTGGCTGCCTTGATTACATCTTTTGGACCAATCATCCAACCTACACGCCACCCTGTCATTGCATATGTCTTTGCAACTCCATTGAGAATGATGGTTGTGTCAGCAAGTTCAGGAACAACAACTGGCATAGAAGGAGCAGTAGCACCGTCATAGAGAAGATGCTCATAAATTTCATCAGCGATAATCCACACGCCGTGCTTCAGCGCCCATTCACCAATAGCTTTTACTTGCTCTGGTGTGTAGACAGAACCTGTTGGGTTAGATGGTGAACAGAATAGAAGCGCCTTTGTCTTTCCAGTGCGAGCTGCCTCTAGTTGATCGACAGTAACAAGATAGTTCTGTGTTTCATCTGCAAAGACTTCTACTGCCTTACCGCCTGCAAGCTTGATTGCTTCAGGATATGTTGTCCAAAATGGTGAAGGAAGAATTACTTCATCACCTGGATCAAGGATTGTTGCAAATGCTTGATAGACAGCTTGCTTGCCGCCATTGGTGACAAGAACTTGATCGACAGTAATGTCGTAGTTGGAATCGCGCTTGGTCTTATCGACGATTGACTGGCGCAAATCAGGAAGTCCTGGTGTGGGTGTGTAGCGATGGTTGGCAACAACTTGAGTTGCAGCAGCTGCCGCCTCAACGATGTAGGCGGGAGTTGGGAAGTCTGGCTCACCTGCTCCAAAGCCGATCACGGGACGGCCTGCAGCTTTGAGGGCTTTAGCCTTTCCATCGACTGCGAGGGTGGCTGACTCTGCGATTGCGGCGATACGCGCTGAAACTCTGCTCATGAGCGTAAGTCTGCCCTATTTCACCCCATGCTCGCTCCCTCAAGGGTGGGCGGCAATAGCCAGTTTTACTCATATAGCCCCCTGCCTCTACACTTCGACGCTCACGAGAAATTTTTTCCTCGCCTTGGCGC
>CALEZA010000103.1 GCA_937927965.1 uncultured Candidatus Planktophila sp. | reverse complement strand
CTTTTCCTTACCATGGAAACGCTCTACCGACTGAGCTAGGGGGGCAGTGGTAGAGGAGGCAGTCTAAGCGGTTAAGCGTGAAAGTAAAAATTAGCCCTAAGAGCTACTACCCCTTGGTGGAGCCGAGGGTCAGACCTGCCACAAATTGCTTGCGGAGGACGAAATAGACAATCAGCGTTGGGAGGGCAGCAATCATCGCACCTGCTGCCAGAAGGTTGTAATCGGTCACAAATTCACCCGTGAGGCGTCCCAAGGCAGATGTAATCGGTCTCTTGCTATCACTTGCAGTCAGAACGAGAGCCCAGAAGAAGTCGTTATAGATCCATGTGGTCATCAAGACTGTGAGAGAGGCAAGTGCTGGACGAAGAAGAGGAAGGATGATCCTGAAGTAGTGGGTAAAGACTGATGCACCATCGATCATCGCTGATTCTGAAATTTCTTTCGGAATCGTCTTCATATAGGAGCTCAATACAAAGGTAGCAAAGCCCATCTGGAATGCCACATGGATCAAGATGATGCCCCAATGTGAGTCATAGAGGAATCGACGGTTGCCTACTGCATCTCCAATTGCCAAATACATCTTAAAGAGCGGAATGAAGATGAGCTGTCCTGGAAGCAAGTTTCCCGCTGTGAAGAAAAGTAGAAGAGCAACATTGGTACGGAATGAATAGCGTGAAACCACAAAGGCCATCAACGATCCCAAAAATAGTGTGAGGAAGACTGCAGGAATTGTGATGATCGCAGTGTTGGTGAAGTAGAGCGGCAAATTCATGCGACGAATCGCGTTGAAATAGTTAGAGAGGTTTAAGGTCTCTGGAACTGAGAAGACGCCATTTGCCTGAAGATCGATATATGGGCGAAGAGAGGAGTAGAGAGTCCATGCAAGTGGAAGAATCCAGAGGATTGCAAAGATTCCAATAAAGATAGAGATGACAGCATCTTTGCGAGCTTGACGGTCGCGATACTCCTTGTTGACGACGATACCTGACATTACTTCACATCCTCCTTAAAGGTGGTGCGGAGGTAGGCAATGATTGGTCCGATAGAGAGAACGAAGAGGATCGTTGCATAGGCAGCGCCCTTCATCGATTGACCTTCACCTGAAATATTCTGGAACACAAGAGTTCCAAGGATTGGTACCTGGGCACCTGATGTTCCATAGATGATGTAGACGATATCGAATGCACGCAGTGATTCAATAATCGTGATTACGAGAACAATGATGTTCACAGGACGCATCGTTGGAAGAATAATTTTGCGGAATGTCTCCCACTCTGTAGCTCCATCAAGTGCTGCTGCTTCACGAAGAGCTGGATCTACAGCTTTCAGGCCTGCTAAATACAAGAGCATGATGTAACCGATATGGCGCCATGAGGCGATGGTCAGGACCACATAGAGATTCCATCTATCGTCTCCAAAGAAGGAGACTGCATCGGTGATATCGCGTCCTAGAAGTCCATTGACGAATCCGTCAGGGCGCAACATAAAGTTCCAAATAATTCCAGTAACCGCTAGTGAGAGAACCACTGGAATGTAATAAGCGGTTTGATAGAAGCTATGGCCACGAATCTGGCGATCAATCTGATAAGCAAGGAGAACTCCAAGAGGAGTTGCAATCAAGCCAAACCATGCAAGCCAAATGACATTGTCTTTTAGAGCTAACCAGAAGACTGGAGTGGAGAAGAAAATATTGTGATAGTTAGCAAAGCCAGCCCAGCGAATATCTGAGATGTGGATGCCTGTCCAGTATGTAAAAGAGAGTGCGATTGTTGCGATTGCTGGAATCCATACTAAGAGCAAATGTAGAGCTGTTGGGATTCCGATAAATGCGCCGAGAGTAAGTCGATCCTGGGGAGAAAAGGATCGACGGCGGTTAACTTTTTTATCTTCGTTAACCGCCGTCGATTTCATATCTGAACCTTATCTTCTTTCGTTAGATATGTCTTCCTTTTTACTTTCTAATTTTTTGAATTGATTAAATCAATTCTTTCTCATTAGGAAAGTGCTGGAAGTGCATCCCACTGCTGCTGGAGTGAGTCAACAATCTTGTTGACATCCTTAGGGTTCTTGAGCCAGCTCTGGAGAGCAGGACCAACAACTGGACCAGCGAAGTCAGGACGAGTATCACGATCAAGGAACTGAGTGATGTACTTTGCCTTACCCATAACAGCGAGCTGCTGTGTCTGGAATGCATCGTATGAAGATGTGTCCTGGTTCTTGTTTGCAGATGTCATAGGGATTCCGGTATCAAGCATTGCCTGCATACCTTCCTTATCGCCTGCGAACTTGATGAAGTCCTTACCGACCTCTGTGTTAGCGCCGTTAGCCGCTACGCAGAATCCGTCGATTGGAGCATCAATTGTGTCAACGCCATGCTCTGGGTTGATTTCTGGGAATGGAACGATCCATAGATCGTCGTAATCTGCCTGTGATGACTCGAGGAAGTTAGCACCGAACCATGAACCGTTCATGAAGGTACCAGCCTTCTTCTGGAGGAGAAGCTGCATTGCGCCATCCCACTCGAGATCAAGAACGTTCTTGTTTGTGTAAGGCATCAACTGCTCCCAGTGAGTGAAGACATCGAGCACGCGTGCATCTGTCCACTTCTCACGGCCTGCAAGAAGATCAACATGGAACTGGTAACCATTAACGCGAGCGTTGATGATGTCGAATGTTCCCATTGCTTCCCAGCCACCCTTGTCACCAAGTGCGTAGCCAACGAGGCCCTTCTTCTTAAGAGCATCCATCAACTTAAGGAGGTCATCCCATGTTGCAATGTTCTCTGGATCCATGCCCATCTCTGTAACCATTGACTTGCGGTAGTGAAGACCCCATGGGTACCAAGACTGTGGAACGAAGTACTGCTTTCCATCAAGACCTGTTGAAGCGATCTTGTATGAGTTGTCGTACTGACCTTCTAGGTCCTTCCACACATCAGAGATATCTGCAAGCAGACCCTGCTCTGCGAAGAACTGCATGCGATATCCGGCCATCCACTGGAATGCATCATCAGGTGTTCCCTGAAGATACTGTGAGAGGTTGTTCTGGAATGCATTTGATTCTGTTGCGTTGTAGGTAACTTTGTTACCTGACTTCTTCTCGTAAGCTGCTACGAGTCCCTTGAGCTGCTTTGTTGGTGACTCGTCAACTGTACGTGCGCCGAATGACATTGGGCCTGATGCCTTTGAACCGCAGCTTGAAAGCACAGTTGCGCCTCCAGCGATTCCAATACCACCTAGTGCAGCACCCTTAATGAGGGTACGGCGTGAGACGCCGTTTTCTTCTACTGACATGTATGTCCTCTAACTTTCCTGAGTCGAACCTCTTGAAAGGTTGCGTCGGCGCAATCGTCGACACGCGTAAAAGATAGAACTGCGAGCGTGGAAGCGATAGGGAGTTTCGGTAACGAAATGGTTACTTTTGCACCTGCGATCTCTTCCCACCTAGCAAGATGGGGAGCGATTTTGCAGTTTATTGCAGAAATGAGTGCGTAAAACTCAAATATCCCACCAAATAACTGCCAAAGATCGCCTTTCTGGCAGTGGGTGGGCCGCCTGATCCAATATCTCTTGCGGAATTGCCCATAGAGCTAAGTCGCTCTTCCACTTCTGCGCAGCACTCGACATCCTTATTCCTGACTCTTCTCTTGTTCGGCTACTTCTTTCTTAATCGCCTCCATATCAGCGCCCTTAATGGCGCCAATGAGCTCCTCAAGAGATGCTGCAGGCAGCGCTCCAGGTTGGCGAAAGAGAAGGATTCCATCTCGAAATGCCATCAGCGTTGGGATGGATGTAATACCAGCGGCACCCGCTAGATCACGCTCCGCCTCTGTATCTACCTTGGCAAAGATCGCATCGCTATGTTTTTCCGATGCTGCTTCAAAGATTGGCCCGAACATCTTGCATGGACCGCACCACTCTGCCCAGAAATCTACAAAGACGATAGGTGATTCGGTGACAAGCTTCTCAAATTCGGCTTGTCCCACATCAATAGTGGCCACTTGAACTACTTCTTTCCAAAGAGTCTGCTGAAAAAGCCTGGTTCTTTAGGATCATTGGCATGTCCTTGGCAACGATCTGATTTAGCAACACCTTTGAGCGCAATCTCAATATGATTTCCGCATCCTGCCCAAGTTGCTTTTCCGCACCTACGACATGTGGTCTTGTGGCACATAACTTTCTCTCTTCTCTATGTTAGTTATTCTTTATTTGATTTATTACTACTTCGCCACCAACGGTGAGTTGGAATAAGTGAGATAACCACCATCTAAGTTGGTTGCATCAAAACCCAACTCCTGCAAGAGAAGTGTCGCAGTGTGACCGCGCTGGCCCACCTGACAATTCACTAGCACAGGTTTCTTCTCAATTTCATTCACTCGTAATCTGATTTCATCAACAGGAATATTGATAGCACCAGGGATTGATCCTGCAGAAAATTCACTTGGTGTGCGAACATCGAGCAGTTGATATCCACGGGATTGAAGTTCTTCAACATCACTCCATTGGGCAGTCTTGACCAATCCACTCGAGACATTCTCTGCGATATATCCGAGCATATTGACAGGGTCTTTTGCAGATCCAAAAGGAGGTGCATAGGCAAGCTCTAAATCGGCTAGCTCTGGAGCGCTGAGCCCTGCTCGCATAGCAGTAGCAATCACATCAATACGCTTATCAACGCCCTCAAGACCAACGCCTTGGGCTCCCAAAATCTCACCGCTTTCTGGGTTAAAGATGAGTTTGAGTGCAATCTGCTTGGCATCTGGGTAGTAGCCAGCATGGTTATTCGGATGTGTGTGGATGGATGTAAAGGTGCGACCTGAAGCCTTCAGTCTCTTCTCATTCCATCCAGTTGCAGCAATCATGAGATCAAAGACCTTCACAATGGCTGTTCCGATTGTATTAATTGGGCGAATCTCTCTACCTGCAATGTGATCTGCCACTACTCGACCATGGCGATTAGCAAGGTTTGCCAGAGGAACAAGAGTTGCTGAACCATCGATTGCATCTGTCTTCTCAGCAGCATCTCCTACTGCATAGATATCAGGATTACTTGTTCGATTGAACTCATCGACAGATATTCCTCCCCGAGTGCCAATCTTCAATCCAGCACTCTTTGCAAGAGTTACATCGGGACGAACTCCAATTGCCAAGATCACTAGTTCAGCAGGAAGGACTCTTCCATCAGAAAGAACTACAGAATCAGAATTCACTTCTTGCGCACTCACACCCAATTCCACAACCACCCCATGCTTACGCATTTCAGCGGCAACCAAAGTGGCCATCTCGGGATCGAGTGGAGCTAAGAGTTGTAGTGCTGCTTCAATGACCGTTGTCGGAATACCTTTGTGAGTGAGGTTTTCTGCAATCTCCACTCCGATAAACCCTCCGCCAATCACCACGGCAGATTGAGGCCGAGAGTTAACGCGAGATGCAATCACTTCAACATCTTCAACGGTGCGCAGAGTCAAAGCTCTTTCTATGCCTGCAATAGGTGGCACCACCGGATTAGCACCAGGGCTAAGAATGAGTTTGTCATATGAAAGCTTATAGATCTCATTTGTAAGCCAGTTCTTCACCGCAACCTGCTTGGTATTGATATCTATTCCAAGAACTTCAGTTGAGATTCGGACATCGAGTCGAAATCGCGCATGGAGTGACTCTGGAGTTTGAAGGAGAAGGGCATCTTCTTCTTCAATAACTCCTCCTACATAGTATGGAAGGCCACAATTGGCATAACTCACATAGCCGCTCTTTTCCAGCACGATGATTTCAGCATCTGCATCCAATCGTCGCATGCGGGTCGCTGCAGACATACCGCCTGCAACTCCCCCAACGATTACTACTCTCATTACTGTGTGACCAAGCCAAGTCCTGCGCTCTGCCAGGCCTCAACTCCTCCATCAAGATTAAAGAGTGAGGTAAATCCTGCATCTTTCATCTTTCCCACAGCAATTCCTGATCGGCGACCACTGTGGCAGTAAACGGCATATGTTTTAGTCTTATCGAGCTTTGCAATATCTCCATCAAATGTCATGCCTTCAACATCAATATTGATAGCACCTTCAATGTGACCTCCGAGGTACTCACCAGAGCTGCGCACATCAAGCACTACAACCCCTGCTTCTTGAGTCTTCGCTTGGAAATCTCCAGCACCAAGGTTAGTTCCGGCAGATGATCCACATGAAGTCAGTGCAAGTGTGGTTGCAAAGAGTGCTGCAATTAGTTTCTTCATTCTTTTTCCCTTAATTTTTAAGCCAGGCTCAAAAAGAGCTTCTGTAATTTTTCCTGCACGGCCTTACTGTCGTTCTTATCATCAACGATGCATTCACGAAGGCTCGTGGAAAGGAGAGTAAATGCCGCAGTATTGACCGCCTTGCTGACAGCAGCCATCTGAGTCACAATCTCATCGCAGTTTCGACCTTCTTCAACCATGCGGATAACTGCAGCCAACTGACCATGAGCACGCTTCAGGCGTTTAGTGATCGCTTCTACTTGCTCCTCATCCTGGAGCACATGGGTGGGTTGCTTAGCCATTAGTAGATCAGCACTTACAAATCTGGTCTTCGCTCAAACCATTGAGCGCATCATCAATATGCTGGCCACAACCTGACCAGGTGTACTTCTTGCAACGATCACAGATAACTCGTGAACACATGGAAATTTCCTTTCTGAGTGCTAGCCCCTGCTAGCTGACTTAACATAGCATACCCCAGGGGGTATGCTCAAACCATACCAGATTCCCTGGTGTAACAGTTAGGAGAGAGAAATGACCAAGAAAGTAGTGGTCTTAGGTGCCAACTTCGGTGGCCTCACAGCCGCTTTATCACTGAAGAAAGAGTTGAAGAATGATGTTGAAGTGACCGTAGTAAGCGATCGTGACTACTTCCTCTTTAATCCATCGCTGATTTGGCTCCCATTTGGAAAGCGCGATGAAAGTAGCGTCACATTTAAAGTGGCACCCACCTTTGAAAAAGGTGGAGTTCACTTTATTAATACCGCGGCAAAAGAGATCAAGCCTGAGCTTCATCAAGTAGAACTCGAGAATGGACAATCCATTGGATACGACTATCTAGTGATTGCAACTGGAACTCGCAATAAGCCAGAACATGTCTCTGGTTTATTAGAGAACACTTCAACAATTACCACGCTCACAGATGCAGAAAATGCTGGTCGCGAATGGAAGAAGTTCCTTGATAATCCTGGTGACATTGTGATTGCAGCAACGCAAGGTGCAAGTTGTTTTGGCGCTGCATATGAATTCCTCTTTAATACTTCATACCAACTCAAGAAAGCTGGATTGAAGAAGCAGGTCAGGCTCTCTTATGTGACATCTGAGCCTTTTCTAGGTCACTTCGGTATCGGCGGACTCAATCATGGTGAACAACTACTTGGACTCTTCTTGAAGAAAGAGAAGATTGATGCCTATACAAATGTTGCTCTCGATCATGTCGATCAAGGTCGAATGGTGACAACCGAAGGAGCTCACCATGACTTTAAGTGGTCTATGACAATTCCTCCCTTCGTGGGACAAGACTTCCTCCGCAAGACAGATGGATTGGTCAATGCTGGCGCATTTGTCGATGTTCGCCCTACCTATCAGAGTATGAAGTGGGACGATATTTATGCTGTCGGTCTTGCTGCTGCTGTCACGGCTCCGTGGAGCACACCAACACCAGTTGGAGTACCTAAGACTGGCTTTCCAACCGAGCAGATGGCCCATGTTGCAGCGAAGAACATCGCAGCACAGATTCGCGGAGAAGAGCCACGCCACGAGAAGGAGTTTGGCGATATTCCAGCAGTCTGCATCATGGATGCAGGCAACAACGGAGTCTTGATCCTTGCAGACAAGATGCTGCCACCACGAAAACATGGAGTACTCATTCCGGGTCCCCAAAACCACCTTGCAAAGCTCGCATTCGAGAAGTACTTCATCTGGAAGATGAAGGGTGGGCATGTCAATCTCCCATAACTAATAAGCAGGATTTCCACCCAGCGAAGAATCTCTCCCTCGCTGGGTGGGCTTTCTTTTTTTATCTAAACTTCCTCTACCTGTTCATTAAGAGCAGGAGACTTATAGTCGAGCGAATCGGCCACAATCTCTAAGTTAGAAACCACCGAAAGACCTTTCACTAACTGCTGCTGGGTAACTTTCTGACTTGTGAGCATCTGAGTCAGAGCTGCTGTTGCATCGCGCAAGTCATCAGTTGGGCTCTGCTTCGCCCCCACAATCTCCTCAGGATCTTCAATATGTGCCGTGAGGGCGTAACTTGCAGCAGAGAGAGCCACTGCAATCTCTTTGCGAGCACCTTCTGCAATGGCACCCTCCACTGCTGCATCAAATACTGTTCGAGCGATCACACGAATCTGAACCAGAGTGTGTTCGATAGCTAAGCTTTCTAAGTTTGCTCTCTCAGCTTCATCTCTCTGGCCAATACGAATCCAACGGGTGTAGCCCTTGGCTTCACTGGTCTGCATCCGTAGTTCCGGAAGTTTACGAACAAGGGCACGAGATCTGGCTAACCAATGACCAGCATCCTCTTGGGTATATCCAGATGCCACACCTTCTGACATCTCAGCCAAGATTTGAGCGCCTTTAATCCCAAGCGTATTGAGGAATTCGTAGGTGCGATCAATGGGAGTTTTAGGGTGCGAGAAATATGAGAAGGCGATTGCAACAGCAGCTCCCACAAAGGTGGCCTGCAATCTATGCACGGCAGTGCTCTCCGATAGCCCCGGACCAATAATGATCATCGCAACAACTGGCACATTCACTGAAGCAATTGTTCCAAGGCGAAGAAGTCGAGCTAGCACTGCACAGAAGAAGATAGTCAGCGCAACTGCAATAAAGCCAAAATCAAAGATGCTGACGGCCCCCAGAGCAACGCCTGCTCCGATAACCGTTCCAATGATCTGGCCTATGCCCTCACGCAGAGATCGATGAAGTGATATGCGAATAGTGAGAGTGGAAACGATGGCGGCTACTACTCCCCCATTGGTTCCTAATTGATTTCCAATCAACCATGCTGTGGCCCCTGAAAGGCTGGCTACGGCGATCTGTCGCAACCAGAGAGCTTTAGAGAGCATTACTTGGCTTCAAGGATGAGCGAGACGGAGTTGATACACCATCTCTGATCTGTGGGATTGTCATAACCCTCACCTTCAAAGACATGTCCAAGATGAGAATCACATTTGCCACATCGCACTTCAGTTCTGATGCGAGGTGCAAGAGATCTATCTTCGAGCAATCTCACAGAGTCGGCAGATGTTGGTGCATAGAAAGATGGCCATCCACAGCCTGAGTGAAACTTGGTCTCAGATCTAAAGAGTTCATTGCCACATGCTTTGCAGCGGTATGAACCGACTGTGTCGGTATCGGTGTATTCACCTGTGAAGGGACGCTCAGTGGCACCCTTGCGGAGAACCTCATATGAGAGTGGGTCGAGAGTCTCTTGAAGCTTCTTCTCATCGAGTTGAGCGGGGTTTGAAATATTCTCCATACCCCAACTTTAGGGGCTTTCAGATAACTCTGCATTTCTATGCGAGATAGACTCCCATCTATGAGTTCACATACGCCCACAGAGAATGAGATTAAGACTCTTCTGCAGTCAGCACGGACTCTTGCGATAGTAGGCGTTTCCAGCAATGAAGATCGCGCCAGCTATCAGGTTGCTAGATATCTTCATGAGAACTCCCACTATCAACTCTTCTTCGTCAATCCACTCGTGGAGAGCCTCTTTGGTGAAAAGGTCTATCCATCACTTTCAGATATCCCCGTGCATATCGATATCGTCGATGTCTTCAGGAGGGCAGAAGATTGTCTGCCCGTGGCAGATGAGGCGATCAAGATCGGAGCTGATTCAATCTGGCTCCAACTCGGCATCACCAATAATGAAGTTGCAGATGCTGCAAAGGCGGCAGGGATGTCTGTGGTCATGGATCGCTGCATCAAAGTCGATTACCAAAATCTGATTGCACAAAGCTAGAAAGAACAAAACCCGCCTCATATGAGACGGGCCTTGGTGGCGGGTGAAGGATTTGAACCTTCGAAGGC
This sequence comes from uncultured Candidatus Planktophila sp., assembly GCA_937927965.1. GTDB lineage: Bacteria > Actinomycetota > Actinomycetes > Nanopelagicales > Nanopelagicaceae > Planktophila. The sequence goes on along the minus strand of CALEZA010000103.1, from coordinate 20 downwards.
AGAGCCGGGGGATTTACAGT
>CALEZA010000102.1 GCA_937927965.1 uncultured Candidatus Planktophila sp. | reverse complement strand
CTGAACGCCTCGTCGATATCGATGAAGGAATTCAAGAGTGGCGCTATCGCCATGTGAAGATGGTGGAGCGCACCATTGGAGCAAAGATGGGAACAGGTGGTTCTAGTGGAGTTGCTTATCTTGCAAGCACTCTCTTTAACCCAGTCTTTAAAGATCTCTGGGAGATTCGCTCTCAGTTCTAAGAAGGAAGACCCTTAAGAACAAGCTCCTCAAGAGGTAAGCGCACGCGTGGAGCAAGCTCTCGTTCTTGAAGTGGCCCACTGAGCTTCTCAGGTGAATCTTGTTTGCCGAGCGCAATCACTACTACTGGCACCAATTCATCAGGCATGCCTAGCGCAGTGCGTGCTTTATCTTTGCTAAAACCCGTCATTTGATGGGCGATGAGTCCGCGATCATGGGCTTCAATAACAAGTTGTCCCACTGCAAGGCCACAGTCATACTGATAATCGGCATGGGCTGTGCCATCTGCCTTTACGGTAGTAGATGCAACAAGAATGAGAGTGGAAGCCTTCTGCGCCCACATCTGATTGAACTCACCTAGTGAACTTAGAATCTCTGAGAATGTCGCATCTCCGCGATTGCCCAGATAGAAACGCCACGGCTGGGTATTAAATGCTGATGCCGCCCATCGAGCAGCCTCAAGGACTGCTAGTTGCTCTTCTCGTGAGAGTAAATAGCTCTCATCAAATGATCGTGGGCTGCGGCGAGTTGCGATAACTTCATTAACTGGAGTGGATGTTTGAGCTCTCATAGAAGAGAACTTTAGGCGCTTTTACAAAAGAGCGCTTGTTGAAAGTTTACTTAGCCTTCTTTGTATTAATGATTTGAGTCTCATAACCATAGGCTTTCTCTGCAATCGCACGGCGCTTGGTGATGTATTCCTCAGATGCCCCAGAAATAAGGTGTTCAAAACGAGCATCGCCCTTAATGAGTGGATGAAGTTCTGCTGCAGTTGTTTGTGATCCCCACACAGGTGGATCTTGCTTCACAACATTGACCACAATATGTGGATTGATGAAACGATAGACAAGTCCAAGTCTGCGAAGTCCGATATAGGCAACATGGCGCAAACCACGGTTAATGTGATCTTGAATAATCAATCGGTTATATGTGAACCAAGAGGGTCTAATTGGCTCTTCTCTCGTTGCTAATTTATAGAGAATCTGCGCTATTTCTTCTCCACCAGTGGTTTCTGGAAGTTGCTTACATTGAGCAGCTAAGCGAGCGCGTACTTCTGGGTCCTGCAACTTCTTCACAGCAGCTGTGATGTCATGGAGATCTGCTTGATTACCACGAATTGCATAACCGAAATCGTGACACCATTGAGCTCGCGCCTCTTGGTCATCCGTTCCTCGGATATTTGAGATGAAGACTGTTGGAAGGCATGCTGGAAGATTTTCGTGCACCCCGTTATACCCCGTTGCAGAAACACCAGCATCAAATGCATGGAGCACCCGCGCAAGAGGGAAATGTCGCACGACGCGAATATCAAGTCCTTCTGGTGCCAAAGATTTACCATCTTTATCTAAAGGTTGTTTCGTCAAAATAACTTGGAGATCTTTCCACCCAAGTAGGCCAGAAAGGGCCGCAGTGAGTTTCTCATTGACATCGCTATCGCCTGTGCCGAGTTGGACTAATACAGCTGGTCGATCAAGGTCTAAACCTAGAACCTTGCGAGCTTCCTCTCGAGAAAGGGCGTTCTCTTCTTTATAGAGAGATACAGGTGATGTGAGAGTTGCATCGGTGCGCTGGGCTGTGGGACCGAAGTCATAAGCCCTGGCAATGTCTCCTGGTTCGACAATGTAATCCATCATCTTTGATTGAAGTCCTAATACAAATCTCTGTGGTTTCTTCTGCCATAACCCACGACGCACCCACACAAGAGCAAGCTTGGGGTGAGAGAACTTGGCTGCAATGACTCCTGGATATGGAACAACTCCATCAAATGACATGACGGTTGCCCCTGTTTCATCAACAAGAGCTAAGAGGCGATCGCGCAGGTATTCATCCCACATATCGCGGGGCATCCAACCTCTATCGCGACCTGGGATGTATTCGACGCGGATACCCATATATTCGGGAATCTCGGCAATGCCTCCAGCCATCGAGACGATGATGGGATTGGCGTATTTCTTGAGTTCAAGTGCGATTGCACTTGCTCGAGCGAGGTGCCCCATTCCTACGCCATTGCTGGTGGCGAGAATGATGGTCGGCTTTGTCATGATGGCAAAGGCTACCAATACTTCCAATTAATGGGTTTAATTAACACATGCCCAACACTATTCACCCGACCAAAGCTCGTCTGATTGAGACTACGGCCGAACTTCTTGCCAGCCAATTTCCGCAAGATATTCAGGTGGATGAAATTCTGGAAAAATCTGGAATCTCAAAAGGCAGTCTCTATCATCACTTCGAAGATCTCGGCGAACTTCTAGAGGCAGGACAAGTTGCACGCTACGCCGATTGGGTAGATCGCAGTATTGGTTTGATTGTGCCTGTTCTCTCTCAGGCAAAAACTCGTGATGACATTATCGAAGGTTTGCGCCGTGTCACTGCATACACGCAATCACCTGAGTATCGCGGCACTCGTTTCGCTCGTGCTCGCGCACTTGCAAATGCAGAAACTTCAGAAAGATTTGGTAAAGCTTTAGGGCTAGAGCAAGAAAGACTTACTACTGCACTGGAAGATTTGGTAGAGGAAGCGAAAAATAAAGGGCTTTTTCGAACAGAATTAGATTCCCGCGTTATCGCTGTGTTTATTCAGAGCTACACCCTCGGAAAAATCGTTGATGACATCGTTCCTAACCCTATGAAGAGCGAAAACTGGGATAAATTCATATTACACATGCTCCTCAACACGATGGTTGTCGATTAGTTGCAACTTTATTGAGGTTCAGCGATAATCTCCCCATACGCAATAGCGTGTTTTAAAGGAGAGTACCTATCAAAACCGCTTCTAAAGTAGAGGCTTTTGTAGTACAGCGTTACAAATGACAACATCACATACGACGGCTCATGCAAATACATATCGTCGAGTTCCAGCAACATCAACCCCGATTTCAACTGAAAAGGTTCAGGCAGTACTAGCTGCCGAATGGGATCTCTTCACAAAGAACACCAAGGCATCAGAGGTCGAGAGCAAGCGAGCTTTTAACTCTCTCCCCCTTGGCGTGACATCAAGCTTCCAGCACTGGGATCCATACCCAATCTCAATTGCATCTGCTAAAGGTGCATACATGACCGATGTTGATGGTCGCCAGCTCCTTGATCTCTCTATGGGTTTTGGAGCCATGCTTGCTGGCCACCTTAATCCCATCGTCGTTGAAGAGATTGAGTCAGCTCTCAAGCAAGGCATGCTCTTTGTAACACCTTCTCCTACTTCGACAGATGCAGCTGAGCGAATCTGCAAGCGCTTTGGCATTGACCAGGTGCGCTTTACCAACTCAGGTACTGAATCAACTATGTATGCAGTTCGCGTTGCCCGCTCTGCAACAGGAAAGATGGGCATCCTCAAGATTGAAGGCGGCTATCACGGCAGCTACGACCCATTCGTGGTTTCAAGTAAGCCTGCACTCGACAAGATTGGTAAGGCTGATAAGCCAATCCCAGCAATTGACTCCAATCTTGTTCCTGGAGATATCTTCGTCGTTCCATTTAACAACATCGCATCCCTAGAGAAAATGTTTAAGAAGAACGCGAAGAAGATTGCTTGCTTTATTGTTGAGCCAGTTCTTGAGAATCTTGCAATCGTTCTTCCAGATCAGGGTTACCTCGAGCGCGTTCGTGAACTCTGCGATCAATACGGCGTAGTTCTCATCTTTGATGAAGTTAAGACTGGACTTACAGCAGGAGCACATGGTGCTGCTCGTCGACTAGGTGTTCAGCCTGACTTAATTACACTTGCTAAATCAATTGGTGGTGGACTTCCTCTCGCTGCATTTGGTGGTAAGAAGAAGTACATGGACTTCGTCACTAATAACAAGATGGCTCACTTCGGAACATTCAACGGCAACCCACTTGCAATGGCAGGTGTTCGTGCCATTGATCGCATCGCCACAGAAGAAACCCTTGGCGAAGCTGAGAAGCTCAATTTCCAAGCTCTCGAGCGCATCAGCGACATCATTGGCGAGTATCAGCTTCCAGCGCACACAGTTGGTTTTGGTGTGAAGGGATGCGTTACATGGTCAACGGCACCAGTACGCAACTATCGCGACTATAAGGCAACTGATTTCGGTGTTGCAGAGGCTCATTGGCTCTTTGCACTCAACCGCGGAATCATCACCCCTCCAGGTCTCGATGAGCAATGGTTGATCTCACTTGCACACTCACAGACTGAGATCGACATCCTGGTCGATGATTTCCTAGAGTTCTCAAAGGCTCTTCGAGCTTAATTACCTGCGATTATTCCTTCTGCGGTTAATGAACTTCTTCACGAAGAAACAAATCACCAAGAGAAGAAAGATTCCCACCCAATTCCAGAATGAAATGGGGAATGGCTCATGTGGATCCAGGGATTCAGATACCCTCGAATTAGCGGGTAGTACCAGCTCTGCAACAACTCCAGCATGATCAGTGGAGTTACAGAGCTCCGCATCTGGAAGCTGTGTGCTCATCGCCTCAGCAATACGCATTGCATTTGAAAGCTGTTCCTCGTTACTGCAGTGCCAAGTGCTGCCCTGTGGCCATGTATTTCCAATGATTTTAACGCTCTGAACCTTCACATTATTCTTAGTGAAGATGTAATCAAGTCGGTCGGTAAAGCCATATTGATTACCTTGCTTTATGGCTGCCTTATAACGAGTGAGATCAGGGCCTGCCAAAAGTGCACTCATACCCCAGGTGTAGTTCTTGGGATCGAGCGAGTCAGGTCCTGCATCAATAAAACCTGCGCCAATCATTATTTTGTAGGCGTTGCACTTATCTGATCCAGCAGGACATTCCTTGCTCGACTCAGGTTGGCCTCCAGGATTTTCTGATGCATTAGTCCGTGGATCTCGCGGATCAGAATTAAAGTCACCCATCACAATCAAAGGTGTTGAAGTTTTCTTAAGATCTTCAACTAGTTGTTCTGCTTGCTTTGCAGCATTTGGAACTTTGCCGCTATCCCAGAGAGATTCCAGGTGAGTAGTAACTACTCGAACTATCGAACCGTTGTAGTCGATATCTGCCCATGTATAGCCACGATAGATTGTCATCAGCTTTGGGACAATGCTGTAACTCGCTTCATATTCGGTATTTCCGACTTGGATTACCTTTGAAGCAAGAGACTTCTTGATAACCAGCGCATCGCCAATCTCAAATCCGCATGCTGCCTTATCGCTTCCGAAGAGAGGTTGAAAACTCTTCGGATCTTCCACCATGGTCAGATAAGGAATAGCAGGAATTGAATATCCGATATTGAGAGCTTCTACCCCATCTTTGCTGACCAACACATATTCACTTCCAGCAGCTTTTGTTGCAGCGAGAAACTCCTTTGTAAAGTCAAAGACAACTACCTTCTTGCTCCAGAGATTCTTCTTGCAATACCAATGAGTGGCTTCTTGAAGCCCCACAATATCGGCTCCATTATCAATAACTTCTTGCGCTAAAACTGGTGCTCTCTTGCTGAAGTCAGTTGCAGATACTTGGCTCCACATGAATTGAGCTGCTGCTGAAAAGTCGGGGATAAGCTCTAAAGCAACGCCAACATCAGCGCCCAGATAGAGGTTTCTGCTCATCACAGTCAGAGGTTTCTCTGCTGCCTGTGAAGGAGTGATTGATATGAGGGCTAATAGAAGAAGAGCTAACCCCTTACGCATTCTTCAAGAATTTCTTGAGATCGCCAATCTCATCAAGGCGATTTGAGGCGGAGTTAAGTCCGCGAGTAGAAAGTCCTCCTGAGGCATCCTCAACGGTTGTGGTGTAACCCTTGAAGGCCTCTTTGCAATCATCATCGCCCATCAAAATACCTTGAAGCAACCAACTCACCGCAGTGAAGTACTTCTCCTGCTTTTCATTCATTTTGTAGTTATACCAAACTGCAATATCGAGCATTGGCTGCACATGGCTAGCAACCATTCCTGTGAGAGCCCACTCCATAAATGTCTCTTTGCTCTTAATCTTCATTGTGGATTTTCCGAAATACTCATCTGCATAACGCGAATCAATGCCAATCAATACTCGTGGATGTGGTGCATCTATCCCAGGAAATTGTGTATTTCCCTCGCCTGGAGCGTCACAGAAAGCTTTGAAATGAAGGCTCTCAGTATCTTCTCCTGTAAAGACTCCGAGAATGGCGTAATTGGCATCAATTGACCAGCTCGAATCTGAAAATTGAACATAGTTATTAGGTGTGTGGAGTGTTCCAATATCGATTGACTCTAAATCTTCAAACTCAACAAGGAGATCTATATCCCAGACTGGAATACCATTTTCAATGACCTGCTCCATCAAAGGCTTTGAGTATTCATAATCAGAGTCAAAAATAACGACAGAACCTAGAGTTTGCACCTCATTATCTTCAAGGAGTCGACGCAACGAAAATGTTGCATAGAGCCCATCTCCATCTCCAGATTTAATCCAGAAATAGTTCGATGGATTGCGACCACATCCCTTGCAGGTGACATAGAGAGCTTTCTCAAATTCCTGGCCATCGCATTGATCGCACTCGGCAAATCGCTCTGTCGCGGCAGCTAGTGCTCCACCTTCAACATTAACAACGCCCTCCAGAACCAGGTCATACCCATCTCGGGTGAGGGACTCTAAAGTATTGCGAAGGCTTGTTCTGCTCATGGATTAAGCCTAATCGGCAAAGGGAGAATAAAGAAGAAAAGCCCCAGGTGTGAAAGGCACCTGAGGCTTAACTTGTGCGCTCGAAGGGATTCGAACCCCTAACCTTCTGATCCGTAGTCAGATGCTCTATCCGTTGAGCTACGAGCGCTTATGTAATTGTGTGAAGCAGATGCGAATAATACCTTCTTATGAGAGGGCGCCCAAATTGAGCAATTCTTCGCGTGAAACAGCCTTCCTTCGAGGCTTTCCAACCACCTCACCCGCTGCTATCTCAGCTGCGTTGATCTTCTCCCAGTGCTGCTGCGTAATCACCTTCTTGTGAGAGATAACTTCGGTGATATCACCACTTTGCTTAGGTTCTCCTAAATGAGAGACAAGTAGGTTGATCACATCTGCGGCATCTGATTTATTTGTTCCAATTACTCCGGATGGACCACGCTTAGCCCAACCCACCACATAGAGACCATCATCAACTACTCCATCAGTATTGATGACTTTGCCATTTTCATATGGAACACCTGGAAGTGGATGCGCCTCATATCCAATTGCAGTAATAACAAGACCGCACTCAACGCTAAAGGTTTCATCGGTGCCTGTGCGCTGGAAGATAATCTCTTCAACTTTTCCATTACCCTTAATTTCAAGCGGTGTGGCTAAGAATTGCAGGGTCAGAGTGCGCTCATGGCTGGTGGGCTCTTTCTCTGCCGTGAGAGTCATCGCATCAAGATTGGATTTCACATCCTTCTCGATATTTTCACCCACTCGAATTAAAGCTGCATCGATATCTGATTTATGGATAATTACATTTGTGTGCTCAAGCTTTGGAAGCTCACGGAGTTCAGGTGCTGTGAAAGCTGCATGCTCTGGGCCACGGCGTGCACTTAAGAGCACCTCACGGATAGCACTTTTCTTCAGCGCCTCAATCGCATGATCTGCTGTATCGGTTGGATCTAACTCACTCGGCTCAAGAGCCAAGATACGAGCAACATCCATCGCGACATTTCCTGCACCAATGACTACTGCTCGATGAGATGAGAGATCAATGGATTCATCTTTAAAATCAGGATGCGCGTTATACCAAGGGACAAATGCAGCTGCAGAAAGTGATCCTGGAAGATCTTCACCTGGAATACCAAGCTTTTTGCCGAGCGCTGAACCAGTTGCAATCACCACTGCGTCATAGCGCTCACGAAGCTGCTCGATAGAGACATCTATCCCTAGTTCAACATTTCCAAAGAGGCGAAAGCCTTCAGTATTGGCGATCTTTTCAAAGACTTTAGAGACAGTCTTAATCTTGGGATGATCTGGTGCAACGCCGCTTCTGACAAGACCCCAAGGAGTTGGAAGACGCTCAATCATGTCGATTGAGAAGGAGATCTCCTCATTAGCCAGATTTTGAAGAGCTTGAGCCGCAAAATATCCTGCAGGACCTGCTCCCACAATGGCGATCTTGTAGCACTTCATGGGGCGAGTTTAGCGCCCAAGAGCAGATTCTAAGAATTGGTAGTTGTCGCCACTATTGCTGAGCTATTTACGCGTGTGGCAACAGTGATTGTTCCTGTCTTATTTTGTGTGATTCTAAATTGATAGAAGGTTGCATTCGACATCGGAAGGGTCAGGGTGAATTCGGTACCTGGAGTCATGGTGATCGTCGTTGGTGAACCACTTGCGCAGGAATTAGCTCCATTGAAAGCTACGCCGAGATTGCATCTTTTAAAGAAGGAAACATTCGAACTAGCTGGGAGAGTAATGGTCAACGAGAATGAAGTGATTGCTCGAGAACCTGTTGCGTTATTCACCCAGAAATCTTTTGAAACTCCGTTGGAGATGGAGCTGCTCCATATAGCTTGGGTATTGGTGTAGGTCTGCGGACTAGATGCAAAGACTTTGGCAAAACCCGTTGTGATGGTTTGAGTTGATGTGTTTCGAGCAATCGCTTGTGCTCCAAATGCACTCTGTGGCTGGGTGGATGCGATTAATATCGCACCCACCACAGCGGCGACGAGAGATGGCCGAACGTGTCCCTTAAGCATCTCCCTCTCCTTCCACCAGATCTCTATTGCAATCTATTAGCTATTTGTGACTGTGGCTGCTCGCTCAGTGATGGTAAATGACCATGTGAGAGAAGTTGAAAGACCTTGAATTGTTCCCACAGGAAGCACCCCATTGAGAACATTCTCTGTGCCCGCTGGGAGATTAATTGAGATCTTCAAGCGGCTAACAGAGCCAGCAAGTGTGGAAGGCAAGGTCAAACTCGTAGCCGATGCCTTGAGAGTTGTAGCTGGAGTTGAAGCAAGAACGACAGTTGTTGTGCCAGAGCAAGTACCAGTATTGGTCCATGCCACAGTGCAGTTAGAGATTGTGATCTGAAGACCTGCTGTTGAGTTAGAAACAAGGGTAGTTGTTGGAGTATCTGAGAGCTGCAAGGTGGGAGTTGCACCGTCGAGAGTTCCACCATTAGTCAGATCGATATAGCGATTGACTGTGTCTCCTGGCGCCATCGCAGAGATCGCAGATGTAAAGCCACCTGTAATTCCTGATACTGCAGATGGAGCCAGAGTGAGTGACAAAGTGCCTGTTGAGACAGAGCCGCCTGAAGTATTTGTGGCTGTTGCTGTGAGAGCTGCAAAAACTGAAGTAGAGACGAGAGCAGCACCACCGATGGCAGCGGTAATAACAATCGCTAACTTCAACGCAACAGATCCTGCACCTTTGGTCAGTGTTTTATTGATATTCATTATTGGCTCCTCGCCTCTGTACTGCTCTGTTTTCCATCTGCAAGGGACTCCTGCAGTTGGTCGATCACTTCACGATATTGAGCGCTCATTGCTCTCTCTTCTGAGTAGAGCTCTCTATAGACCCTTTCAGTTGTGAAGTTTTGGAGAATCTTCTTTCTAAAGAGAAAGGCAAATAGAGCAAGAATATTTGCAACAACAAGAAAGCTTGCAGCCGCTTGTCGACCTTGCACTGTATTCATGTAGACCATCGGCTTACCAAGGGATGGAATTCTTGCGATAACTACTGAAACTGTTTGCGTTGCAGAAATCATCACTGGATCACGATCTGCTGTTGGGTTGGCATCACCCTGAGTTGTCATCCGATAGACCTCATTCATAGGACGAATCTCAACAATGCGGTGAGAGTAATAAACCCCAGTGGTGGGATTATTTACAGCAATCACATCTCCTGTGTGGAGCTTGCTTCCTGCAACCAATCGAGTGATATAGATATCGCCAGGTTGGGCATCTGGTCGCATAGATCCCGTCAAAATAGGTGAGATACCAAAGCCATACTTACTGGTGAGAATCGCTGGAGCA
>CALEZA010000101.1 GCA_937927965.1 uncultured Candidatus Planktophila sp. | reverse complement strand
CTCGCTGGGCTCATAACCCAGAGGTCGTAGGTTCAAATCCTGCCCCCGCTACCAAAGAAGTATCGAATGGCCGTCACTATGACGGCCATTCGCTATTCTCAGACAATCATGAAGACAACCTCCACTCAGACAAAGCTCACCAGAGGCGCTGGCTATGCCCTCCATGTGATGACTGCCAGCGGAGCTGCTGCAGGACTTCTCGCTCTTCAAGCAGTGATCGATGGGAATGTCAGGGGAGCACTTCTATGGCTCTTGGTCTGTCAGGTTCTTGATGGACTTGATGGACCTATTGCAAGAAAGATAGATGTGGTTTTTCATGCACCACGAGTCGATGGATATGTACTCGACCTCATCGTTGATTATGTGACCTGTGTGGTGGTGCCAGTTGCACTTTTAATCCGACTTAATATGTTGCCTGCGGAATTTCAAACTATCATCGCGGCGATGGTTCTACTACTTTCAGCGCTCTGGTTTGCTCGAACTGACATAGAGACTGAAGATCATTGGTTCAATGGTTTTCCAGCTATCTGGAATCTGGCAGTTCCATCATTTCTAGTTTTTGATTTATCTCCACGCACAACTGCAATCGCAACAGTTCTTCTTGCAATTTCTCAGTTAACAAATATCAAATTTCCACACCTTGTCAGAGTTTCTCGGTGGAGAAATTTCACACTTCCCTTTGCAACCCTTTATATCTTCAACCTCTTTGTGCTTTCGTGGAACTATTCCAACGAGAGCGGAGTGAACTACTCGAAAGTTTCTTTCGTGATAATGGTTGCCTTCCCTATCTATATTGCAGCCATATCCCTTGTGAGAACTTTCAACTCTTCAGAGAGCAAAGACGAGTAGTTTTTACTTTCTTCCTCGCGGAGTTGTCTTCTTGAAAGTAGGCGATGTGTCAATTGGAGTCACAGTCGTGGTGTCAGGTTTTACATCGAGATAGACAAGCTGGTTAAGAGAATTTGTACCAGGATTTATCACAACACCCTTTGTTGAGCTTGTCTTGACTGAGTTGGCTACTTGAGCGGGAGTAAGTCCTGGGTTATAGCCAAGGAAGCGAGCGATAACACCGGCAACATTGGGAGAAGCCATAGAAGTTCCGCTAATTGTGTTTGTCCCCGCTGCGCCTAGCCAAGTCGAGGTAATGGCGCTTCCTGGCGCAAACACATCCAGACAGGATCCGTAATTTGAATAGTATGCACGAGTATCAGAATTATCTGTCGCACCTACTGTGATTGCATCGATGACCCTTGAAGGAGAGTATGAGCAGGCATCTGCATTTGAGTTTCCTGCTGCAACTACAACGGTGATTCCCTTGGAGATTAGGTTTCTCACAGCCCCGTCGAGGGTTGAGCTAGCTGGGCCACCTAGGCTCATATTTACAACAGCTGCATCGCCAACACGGTAATTTGCCGCAATCCAATCAAGTCCTGAAATAACGGATGAGTAAGTACCAGAACCGGCACAATCTAAGACTCGAACAGGAACCAAAGTGGTCTTCTTGGCAACTCCATAAGTGCTGCCACCAATAATGCCCGCCACATGTGTTCCATGGCCATTGCAATCTTTAGAACCGAGACCATCAGCTATCGCTGTAAATCCAGGAACTACTCTCGAACCAAAATCGCTGTTGGACGCATCAATTCCTGTGTCAACCACAAAAGAGTATGTGTTAAGACCTGAATTGTCGTTATCGTTAAAAGTGTTTGAGAGCGGAAGCGTTAGCTGATCGATGCGATCTAATCCCCAAGGAGCAGGGGATTGAATTGCGGTTGAAGTAACTTCTAAATCATCTTCAACAACAAGCACATTTGGGTTATTAGCAAGTGCGAGCATCTTTGAAAGCGGGCCATTTACTAAGGCTCCATTAAGAGCATTTGACCATTCTTTCTTCACCTGCGCACCAGTTGATTTAATTAATTCTGTCGATGATGCACGAGCAAATCCGGGTTGAAAGACAACAATAAAGTCTGAACATGGATCAGCAGCCAAAGCTTGTTTAGCTTTTGCGGTGAATGCTTGGCAAGAAGGTGCAGTTCGAGAGTGAACAACACTAGCCTTAGTTGCACGACTATTTGTTTGAGATGGTGCAAGAGCGTTCTGGCTTAACTTGGGATTGCTCGATTTAGCTGGAGCATTAACCTTGGTCTCTGATTTGGTTGAATTTCCAGAATTACCATTCGAAGTTCCATTTCCTTGTGATGAGCCTGAAGTAGAAGAGCTATTTCCCTGGGTGGAGTTTCCGTTTGAATTATTCTTCGATGATGAACTATTTCCTGCGCTGGCGCTATTGCCTGGCGTTGCAGGCTTGCCATTGTCTTTAGCGAAGCTCGATTGAATTCCACCAAAGATTAAACCCAAAGCGATGGCTATTGAGGCAGTTCTCAAAAATCTCTTACGGCTCATACCTTCAGCGTACTCCTAGTGAGGAGCCTGCTAAGGCATGGTTATTTGATGCGAAGCGAGTTGGTCACCACAAAGAGGCTACTTAGGGCCATTGCGGCTGCCGCATACATTGGCGTCATCAATCCCATCGCTGCCACAGGAAGGCCAATGGTGTTGTAGGCAAATGCCCAACCTAAGTTGGTACGGATAGTTCTGAGAGTGCGACGAGAGAGATCAATCGACTCTAGAAGACCCATGAGTTGTGGGCGCATTAAAGTGATATCCGCAGTTGATATTGCGGTATCTGTTCCAGTCCCCATGGCGATACTTAAATCTGCTTGAGCCAAAGCTGCAGCATCATTTACTCCATCGCCTGCCATCAGAACTTTGTGCCCAGCGGCCTGAAGTTCTTGTACTTTTTCTATCTTTGTTGCAGGTGTTGCGCCAGCAAGAACGAATTCCTGGCCTATTCCTACGGAGCGAGCTACCGAAAATGCAGATTCCTCGTGATCACCAGTTACCAACCAAACTTCGATATCTCTTTTTTTGAGCTCTAGAACTGTTGCTGCTGAATCAGTTTTAATGACATCACCAGTAGCAAACATTGCAATTGCTACACCATCGATTGCCATGAGTGAAGCGGTATGTGAAGCAGCCTTAGCGCGAGCAATTCCTGCGAGAAGTTCTGGATCAACTGCAATGGTGCTGTGTGCAACTGACTCCGGAGAGCCGATGATGACAAGCAAATTCTTTCCGAAAGCATTCACTCTTCCAGCAACACCTGCCCCTGGAGTTTGAGAGAAATCTGTAACTGAGAGATTCTCAGCAGACCGTGCTGTGCAATGAGCAGAAATAGCTGATGCAACTGGGTGATCATTGTGACTCTCAAGAGCAAGGGCTAGAGATAGAACATTCTTCTCTGTAAGTATTCCAGAGAAACTCTGACCCAGCGCTTTCTGAGCAGAAATCGGAATTAAGACATCATGGACCTTCATAGAACCGTCTGTGAGAGTTCCAGTTTTATCGAGAATGACGGTATCGATAGTCCGAGCAGCTTCAAGCACTCTTGGATGTCGAATAACAATTCCTCGCAAAGCTCCTCTGCCAGATGCCACTAAAAGTGCCACCGGAGTGGCTAAGCCAAGGGCACATGGGCATGCAATTACCAAGACCGTAATCGCTGTGGATATTGCGACCGTGAGAGTTTTTCCCTGGCTGTAGTACCAGAAGAGCCCTGTTCCAATTGAAAGCGCTGTCACGGCTGGAACAAAGATCGATGCAATTTTATCTGCACTGCGCTGAATAGGGGATTTAGCACCTTGGGCTGTAACCACCATTGAAGTGATGCGTGCTATTTCTGTGTCATTTCCGATGCGAGTAGCTCGAACAATTATTCGTCCGTTGTTGTTGATCGCAGCACCAATAACACGCGATCCAGGTGTTACATCGATAGGCAGAGACTCACCTGTGATCAATGAATTATCGACAGAGCTTGTGCCTGAAATAACAACTCCATCAGTTGCAATTCGCGCCCCTGGCTTTACAACAAATTCATCTCCCACAACTAAATGAGAAATTGGAATTAAAACTTCATTACCCCCACGAAGGACGGTCACCTCTTTCTCGCCCATAGCCAGAAGAGTGGCTAGTGCGCTACCCGCACTTCTCTTCGCTCTTGCCTCTAAATAGCGACCGAGAATGACAAATAAAAGCACACCAGCTGCAACTTCTGTGTAGACATCACCTTTGCCTGTGTAAGTGGCATAGATGGACCATGAATAGGCGGCTATGGATCCGAGTGAGATCAGCGAATCCATTGTCGGATGGAGGAAGTTTCGCAGAGCCGCTCGATGAATCGGCCATGCAATAAATAGAATGAGAGGTGTAGTTAAAGTAAGAGCTATCCATGAAGCAAATGTGTGCTCTGGATTAGGTGGTAGTAGTAGGTTGTATTGGTTGAAAAGCTCCGTCATCGCATCTGCTATTGGCTGGTGCCATGACATCATCATCGAAATTGCAATCGCAGGAACTGCAAAAATAGTTGCAAAAATCAAAGCACGAGCAGCTCCTTTGCGGTGGAGTGCTGGATCACTTGAACCTTCAAGGAGTGTTGCCCCATAACCAGCAGCCTTGATTGCCTTAATAATCACCTCTGTCTTGACTTCAGAAGGTGCCAAGATGTGAACTGTTTCTGACGCGAAGTTCACTGAAGCCGTTACGCCTGGAATTGCATTCAGAGATCTCTCGACTGAATTTACACATGCCGAGCAAGTCATTCCTGTCACGCTCAAAGTTGTGGGAATGAGTAATGACTTACTTAAATCTATTTCTTGTTCTTTTACTTTGTGATAATTAAGATCAATCTGAATATCTTCCACTTTGGAGTTCCTGTCCTACACGCTCTTATTGAGAGCTTGAATAATGTAGTCATGCAAAGCTGCATTAGTTGAAACACCATTTCCACCGTGTGGTCCAGGCACGCCCTTGGTGTTTGAGAATATTCCCCCTGCTTCTGTCACAATGAGATCTAACGCTGCCATATCCCAGAGTGCTAATTCGGGCTCCATTGCGGCCTCAAGAGCGCCTTCGGCAACCAACATGTGAGACCAAAAGTCTCCATAGCCACGAGTACGCCATGCTGAATCAAGCAGAGCTCGAAATGCAGGAAGTTTCTCATTCCATCCAACGAAATCTGAATAAGAGATGGAAGCATCTGTAATGGAAGAGACTCCAGAAACGCTAATTCGTTTTGTATCTTGATGATTAATTGTGACAAATGCTCCACCACCGCGATGAGCCGACCATCTTCTAAAGAGAGCGGGAGCGGAAACAACACTTACGATTGTTTGTTGAGAGCCATCATCTTGACGCTCGATGAGCCCAATAAGAGTTGCCCAGGTGGGAACCCCTCGAAGGAAATTCTTAGTTCCATCTATCGGATCGATCACCCAATACCGTTTGCGCTCTATACCTTCATTGCCAAATTCTTCTCCCACGATTCCATCTTCAGGTCGATGGGCACCGAGTAAGGCTCGGATTGCTTCTTCAGCAGATTTATCTGCATCAGTAACAGGGGTGTTATCAGGCTTTGTAGTGATCGCTAAATCTAGAGCTTGATAGCGCTTGAGAGTGATGGCATCTGCTGCATCAGCTAAGCGATGGGCGAGGGTGAGGTCTTCGCCATGGCTGTAGTGAGGTTTACTCATGGTCTGAGTCTACGGAAAACTTCACATCAAGGAGTGAGCGAAGACTTTCTAATCTCAATGAGCGTTCTTCCAAGTGAGCTGGATCTGCTGTGACCCAGGCATTAAGGGCACATGACTCCTCAGCATGAGTGCAGTGAGACATGCAATCGCTAGCAGCATCTGCCAAGTCCGGGAAGGCATCCACGATGTCTCGAGGATTTCTATGGGCAAGGCCAAATGCTCGAATTCCTGGAGTATCGATAATCCATCCACCAGAGGGTAGGGCAAGGGCGATAGCACTCGATGATGTGTGACGACCTCGTCCTGTCACATCGTTAACATCTCCGGTGACGCGATCGGCATCTGGTACTAAATCATTAATGAGCGTTGACTTTCCAACTCCAGAATGACCCACTAAAACTGAAATTTTGTTCTGAAGCAGACCAGCAATCTCATCCACTTGCGCACTTCTCTCATTTGATAGAGATGAAGTAGTTCGAATATCAACGCCAAGTGCTGCGTACTTCTCCATAAATTCCGGAATTGGCGCAACATCGATTTTCGTTACAACAATAATAGGGTGAATCTTCTCAATAAAGGCACTCACCAAGAATCGATCGATAAGTCCACGGCGAGGTTCTGGATTAGCTGATGCAACAACGATTATGAGTTGATCAATATTTGCAACGATAGTTCTCTCAAGTTTTGCGGCGTCATCTACGGTGCGTGTGAGGGAATTCTTTCTTTCATTAACCTTTACAATTCTCGCAAGCGTGTCTTTCGTTCCTGAAACATCGCCAACTATTTCGACTGAATCGCCAACAACCACAGACTTAGGGCCAAGCTCACGCGCTTTCATCGCAACAACAAGTTGGCCATCTTCAAGCACACATCCTGAACGACCTCGATCCACGGAGACTACGAGAGCTGTCTTTGAGGAATCATGGTTGGGACGATCTTTACTTCGGCGCCGAGTCGTGCGGGAGGGACGAATGCGGACATCGCTCTCATCGTATTCGCGTGGACTCATACAAGAAGGCTATTCCAGAGCCCAGGGAAATCAGTCAGTGTTTTGCGAGTAGTAGCGATGTTTTCAACTTCAATGCCTTCAACAACAAGCCCAATTACTGCCCCTGCCGTTGCAAGTCGATGGTCATCATATGTGTGAAAAACACCGTGATGCAGAGGTGCAGGAGTGATGTGGAGAGCAGTTTCTTCCTCCGTCACATTTCCGCCAAGTCCATTAATTTCCTTCGTGAGTGCCGCTAGTCGATCAGTTTCATGCAGGCGTAGATGTCCAATTCCTCGCAGATGTGAAGGTGTATCTGCAAGTGCAGCTAAGGCAGCGATAGATGGAGTTAACTCACCAACATCGTGAAGGTCGATATCAATTCCGTGAATGCTTTCACCACCAGTGACTTTAAGTCCATCAGAAGTGAACTCAACTTGTGATCCCATTCGAGTAAAAATCTCTCGGAGTTGATCACCAGGCTGTGTAGTAGAGCGAGGCCAGTCTGTTATCGTGATTGATCCACCGCAGACCATGGCAAGTGAAATAAATGGAGCGGCGTTGGAGAGATCTGGCTCAATGATCAGATCTAAACCCTTTAATGGCCCTGGTTCAACTCTCCAACTCTGTGCAGATGAATCCACAGTTACAGTTGCACCAAAATCTCTTAACATCTCAACAGTCATCTCAATGTGTGGCATAGATGGCAGGGCGCCACCTTCATGCTTCACCGTGATTCCATCGCGAGTACTTGGAGCGATGAGAAGAAGCGCCGATAAGAATTGACTTGAAGCACTTGCGTCGATCGTGAGTTCTCCACCGGGAATTACTCCTTTGGATTTCATAACCATTGGCAGCGAGTAACGACCTTCGTGATCAATTTCAATTCCCAAATCTTCAAGTGCTTTAATGACTGGACCTAGAGGTCTTTCATAGCTGCGTGGGTCACCATCAAATGCGATATCTCCTTGCGCTAATGCAGCAAGAGGGGGAAGAAAGCGCATGACAGTTCCTGCATTACCAACATCTATGCCTGCAGGACCTCGTAGTGGAGCTGGAGTAATGACCCAATAATCCCCACAATCTTCAATCCCAACTCCCATTGCAGAAAGGCCCGCAGACATTAGCTCTGAATCTCTTGATACCAAGGGCTTACGCAATGTGGAGGCAGAAGTTGCTTGCGCTGCCAAAATCAATGCGCGATTTGTGACTGACTTAGATCCTGGAATAGTGACGGCAGCATCAATTGGCATACGGCCACGATAGGGCGCAGGCCATAATGGATGTGTCATGGGCTCAGTCTACCCGTCTAAGATTGATGCATGTGCGGTCGATATGCAATGGCGCAGAGCCCAGAGGAGATTGTTGCCTTCTTCAATCTGACTGAAGATGATTCCAATCCGACTCTGCCACTGAATTGGAATGTCGCACCCACTAATGAAATTTATATTGTGCGAGATCGCTCTCTGAAAAGTGCCTCTTGGGGCTTGATTGCACCTTGGCAGAAGAGCATCGCTGATGCGCGAGCTTCACAATCTCATGCAATCAATGCACGAAGTGAATCCATTCATGAGAAGCCAACATTTAGAAATGCTTTTCGAACATCACGATGCCTCATACCTGTTACTGGGTATTACGAATGGGCAACTGCGCTAGGCGAATATCCACCCAAGCAACCTTTCTACATCACATCAGAAAGCGGGGCTCCACTTTCAGTGGCGGGGATTTGGAGTTCTTGGACAAGTGAAAATGGCGAGGTAATTGAGAGCGCGGCAATCATCACTCGTGAAGCTGTAGGGGAGTTGGCGACCATTCACTCACGAATGCCAGTCTTCATGCCAGAAGACCGTTGGGATTTTTGGCTCGACCGTGAGAATCGTGAGATTGAGAGTCTGCGTGCTGCAATGGAGGTTCCAGAGCCAGATGCAGGTGTCTTTGCTCGCCCAGTTTCCTCACGCGTGAATCTCGTGGCCAATAACGGCCCAGAGCTGATTGCACCTATCGAATTAGGCTCTCCTCAAACGCTTTTCTAAGAGTTTTCAACTAGTATTTCAAACCTCATGACATCAAAGGATCTAGTTCTCGAGAGCGCGGCCGACCGCACCATTCGGTTCGAGCGAGATGCCCTTGCCTTCACAGATCAACTGTATGCAGCAGCACTGAGATATACGAAGAACCCTGATGACGCACGCGATTTAGTTCAAGATACATATCTCAAAGCCTTCACTTCTTTCCATCAATTTGAAGAAGGAACTAATCTGCGTGCCTGGTTGTACAGAGTTCTCACTACAACATTTATCAATTCTTATCGTAAAGATCAACGACGCCCGCAAATTGCCCAAGCAGAGTTAGAAGATTGGCAGCTTGCACAAGCCCAATCACACACGAGCGATCTTGGTAAGTCTGCCGAGACAGAAGCTTTAGAGAACCTTCCTGATAGCGACATTAAACGAGCTTTGCAAGAAATTCCTGAAGAGTTTCGCATGATTGTCTACTTTGCTGATGTTGAAGGTTTTTCATATAAAGAAATCTCTGAAATTCTCGGAGTTCCTAATGGAACTGTGATGTCCCGTCTTCATCGCGGGCGCAAGCAGCTGCGCGAGAAGTTAGCAGACTATGCCCGCGAACTGGGTTACACAGTGAAGGGAGATGAGAAATGAGCTATATCGAAATTCAATGTGGCGAAGTTCTTTCTTCCGTAATTTTCATTATTGAAGATCAGTTACAAGAAGTTCCTAATGCATCCCTTATCGAAGAGCACATCGCAGCATGTCTTCCATGCGCCGCTGAAGTTGCCCACGAGCGTGCGATGCACGATCTCCTCCAGGAGACCCTCCGCCGCACATGTAATGAAAAGGCCCCAGAAGATCTTCACCAGGCGCTGCATCGTCAACTAAGGGCTCAAATGGCTGGCGGCACCGAGGTTGTTACGCAATTCAGTATGACTGAGATTTCTATTGAGATAGATGAATTTGGAAATATTGAGCACCGAGAAATTCAAATTGAGCAGACACATATTCAGCACTACATCGATCAAGATCCTGAAGGTCGCGAGTAATTTATGAAGCCAGCCGAAGAAGTTTTGGGCGCGGTCGGTTTTTCCGTGATGAGTGTTCGACCAGGTGATACAGCACTAGCCATGGGACTTTCTGAACTTCCAGTTATCGCCACATCTCATCTTCTCCATCTCATGGAGAGTGCAACCGTGGCCGCGTTGAGTGAGCATCTTGAAAATGGCGAGACAACTTATTTACTGACTACTTCATTTGAGCTTTTAGCCTCTGCCCAGGTAGGAGATGAATTGAGAGCAAGTGCACGCTGCACTTCCATCGATGGCAGAGAGATTTCCTTTGTTTGTGATATCTACGAAGGCGAACGCCACATTGCACAGGGTGAAATAAAGAGAGCGACGGTGGAGCGAGTAACTTTCCTCGCACGCACCGCCGCTGAATCTCTTCTTAGAAGTTAATTAAGCTTTCTTAGTTGCCCAGAAGATTTCTGCAATCTCATCGATCTTTGCAATCAACTGATCTGCAACTGCAACATCTTGTGTTCCCTTTGTTCCAGCAGCACCAGCAAGCTTTGTCGCCTCATTAAAGAGTGAGTGAAGCTGTGGGTATGCCTCAAAGTGTGGCGCCTTGAAGTAATCAGTCCAGAGAACCCAGAGGTGCTCCTTAACTGCATGTGAACGCTCTTCCTTGATTGCAACAGAGCGTGAACGGAAATCTGCATCTGCATTTGCAGCATACTTCTCCATGCAAGCCTTGACTGAAAGAGCTTCAATCCGAGCCTGTGCTGGGTCATAGACACCACATGGAAGATCGCAGTGTGCAAGAACGGTTGTCTTTGGTGTTAGTAGGTTTCTCATGAAGCCAAGATTAGTGCAGCATCTAAGGCTCTGCACCTCCTACTTTGCCCCCATAGAATGAGCGTATGAGCCGTTACTCCACCGTCCTTGTCGAGGGTGAATCAATGCAGCCCACTTATCAACCAGGTGACTGGCTCATGGCAAAGTGGGGAGAGTTCGCCTTGAAGGTCCCAAAGCCTTCCATCCTTGAATTTATCGGAGCAGTTCTAGGCAGCAGAGTTGGAATTGGGGATGTTGTTGTGATCGAAAGACCAGAACAACCTGGAATTTTCTATATCAAACGCATCACTGAGTTAAAACTAGAGACCAACCAGATTTTTGTCAGCAGTGATAATCCTGCAGGTACTGATTCTCGCCAATGGGGATTGCTTCCCGTTCAGTCGGTAAGAGCTAAGGTCACATCCAGAGTGAGAAAAGCACGATAGATAGACCAGTCAGATTGCGAAGATGCCAAATGTTAAGAATTAAACTCATCTCATGAAAAGGCTGAAGATATCTCTGGCTCTTGCACTCTCACTTTCCTTGGTTTTCTTTTCTTCTCAGGCAATAGCGGCGGTGAAGCCAGGGAGTGCTTGCAAGAAACTCGGCGCAACCTCAACTTCAGCAACCACCAAATACACCTGTGTCCAGTCTGGCAAGAAGTTAATTTGGAATAAGGGCGTCAAGATAGTCAAACCTGTTCTCGCACCAACTCCTACGCCTTCGCCAATTTCCTCACCGACTCCATCACCAACCCCAACTCAAAAGCCTGAACCTTTCCAACCCACTTCCTTTGATGATCTGATAGCTCATCCAGAGTCAATGAGTTATTGGGCATGGAAGAATAGTTCAGAGAAGATTTCCAAAGCATCAGATCTAGGTCCAACAGTCGTCGTTCATCTTGGTCCAAACACAACACAGCCATTTTCAAATGCTAAAGATGCAATTGTTGCGACAACTCGTCTCTATTCAGGATTTGCAATTCCCTCCACTGTTCATGTGATCTATTACAACTACGAAGATATTTCTTGGGGACAGAGTGAGTTTGCAAAATACGCTCTCAGGCCAAGCGGGCAAGAGGCAGCTCGTCAGTGCCAGACTCCCAAGACTTGCTGGGGAGCCATGGCCGAAGTGGATATGAGAGGCAACGGGATACTTCTCATCGGCTCAGGTGTTACTGATTCGAATCACACAACAGGAACGCTCGAAGCTCATGAATTCGCTCACACTATTCAATCAACTCAATTTATGGGAACAGGCAAAGAAGCTAATTCCTATTGCTGCATCAAAGCCCACCTTCCGTGGTGGACAGTTGAAGGGGGAGCAGAGTTTGCTCAAGCTGCTGCGATTTATCCATCTTCCTATGAACTTTATTTAGGGGAGAGAAGAGCGGATACAAGCGAATTTCTATCGAATAGCCAAGGTAAATTCACATATGAATGGATCTTGAACTATCTCAGCCCTCCAAGTAATTCGGTGTGGAGTGATTCGGCAAACAATTGGCGTATGTACGATGTTGGCTTTATAGCAAATGAAGCATTTGTTGCCATCAAAGGACCAGATATCTCTATGCAACTCAATAAAGATGTTGCCAATGGCATGAGCTGGGCACAAGCATTTGAGAAGAACTTTGGGCTCAGTTGGGCTGATGCGCTGCCTAAATTAGCAAAGGCGATTAAAGCTCAGTTATCCAATTAGTAATTCTTAGACTCTCCACTGAACGAGATTATTAATTTCAGGTGAATCAGTAAGCCAATATCTCAAGACAGCTTCTGCTGTATTGGGTTGAGATATCTCTGCAATCCATCGACCCTCTTGGACTCTTCCTGGCGCATTCTTGCGAGCGACATTTGTTGCAACGACACCAATTCGCTCTCCAGTCTTTGTGATCTCAAGGAAGCGGTTATCTCGAACCGCAGGAATCAAGAACTTCTCTATTTTAAGAGAGCCACCCTCCTTGAGTATTGATGCGAGAAATCCAAAGAGATCTGGCTCAGTTGGCATGATGGTTTCCACACCCTTAAACCAAGCAATGACATGGTTTTCGACCGAATGCCCGTATTGACTTTTAATAAGTGAAGAGCTGTTCATAAATCGCTCATATGCCTGAATGAGTTTTGGATCAATACGATCTTCCTTAAAGACAGGCTTTTCATAATCTCCGCGAATAAGAATATTCTTCAAGATTTCTTCATCAGCTTTAGGGTTTCTAGAAATCTTTCGTCTAATCTCATAGTAACTAGTCTCTGAAGCCTCTAGGAGAAGTTTCTTGGGAGTCATTGGATTCTGTACTAAACCCTCGTGGAACCCCTGGACAAATTCATGGCTTGCTTCCATCTCCCAAAGATCAAAGTACTGCTGACGCTTAAGCACTTTTGTTTGAAGCCAAAGCGGCGAGACATATCCCAGTTCAAAGAAGTCTTGCGATTTCTGCTTTTTGATCAAATTATCTATCTCTGATGCTGGGAATTTGTCATCGCCAACTAGCTCAAAGGCTTCCCAGACTCCATATTCGCCGTCACCGTTCTCATCAGGAACGAGGTAGAAGCCGTCTAATCCGCTTGCGAGAAGATCTTCATATTTTTCAGGAATATCACTGCGAAGAAAATCTGCCAGTGCATATACGCCTTCAACTACCTGTTTTGTTGTGGCTGAAGCAATCACCTCAGGGTCTGCAAAGGACCAGATAATTTCAAAGTAGCGAGACTCATTCGCTTCTTGAGATGCAGTGTCGTCATTGGAATCTTCGAGTGAATTTATAAACTCTTTGAGAGCATCACCGAGAATCAACTTCTTAGCCATAAGTCTCAACTGCTTCTTCTATAGCGGCGATATATTCTTTCCACATTTTATTGATAGCAGGTTCGACTTTCTCTCTGTCTTTCTCAAGAGCATCTAAACCGATTGATAGAACTGCATATCCAAATCCATAAGAAAGGTAATGAAGGAAAGCACCAACTATTGTCTCTGATAGAACCGCGTCATACCCCTTCAACTCTGTGGGGACTGCGAATTTTCCTAAAGTGATAAAAGTTTCCCATTCCACAGCAAAAGGTGCCCTCAGCGGATTTTCCGTTACGCCATCTCGATATCCCCAAGATGCGGTAGGGACTCCAGCTTCTAAACCCATCGCTACAACTCCCATAAGAGCTGTCATATTGCCCCTACCCAGACCATTGAGTCCAGGAATGAGTGAGAAGTGTGATCCACCAATATCTATTGGAACGCCGATCAGGATATAAGGGCCAGGGTTGAAATCTTCATCTAACGCAGAGCGGATATCGCTACCGTCACATTCAATCTTTATCTTCTTGAGCGATTTGATGAAGCTTTCAATTAGATCTTCAGACCCTAAATGTTCTTCGAAGGTTTCATGGACAAATAAGCCACAATCTTCGGCGTATTGGGTGAAACCTTCACTTACTCCGGCAAGAAATCCCATGACCGAAATCTACCCACTACACCCGCCAAGGCATAGGGGGAGATTGGTCAAACTAGATGATATTTAGCGTGTAAAGGCCTCTTGCAGAAGCGCCTTCATCTCTTCTTCATGCAAGTGGTGG
Source organism: uncultured Candidatus Planktophila sp. (assembly GCA_937927965.1). Classification (GTDB taxonomy): domain Bacteria; phylum Actinomycetota; class Actinomycetes; order Nanopelagicales; family Nanopelagicaceae; genus Planktophila. The sequence goes on along the minus strand of CALEZA010000101.1, from coordinate 1,981 downwards.
TTTCCGGTTGCAGGAGATGCTGTTGAGCGGCGTGACACACGACGGAATACACGGTTATCGATTGCTCGACCGCCGTGGGCTTCTGATGTGCGAAGTGCAATGTGAGACCAAGGTCCCTGATTAGCAGGCTCATCCTGAACCCAAAGGAGAGTTGCGTTTGGATGCTTGGCAGCTTCTTCACGCATCTGATCAATTGGTAGTGGATAGAGAAGTTCAACGCGAACAATCGCTGTTGAATGTTCCCCAAGCTTTTCACGCTCTGCAACGAGGTCGTGATAAATCTTTCCAGAACAGAAGATTAAACGAGTTGCATTCTGCACTTTGTCATCGCCAATCACAGGGCGGAATGTTCCGCTTGTGAAGTCACTGAGCTGTGATGCTGCTGCCTTGAGGCGAAGCATCGACTTAGGAGTGAAGACAACCATTGGGCGGCGAGTTGGATTAGCAACATGCCAACGCAAGAGGTGGAAATAGGATGCTGGTGAAGATGGCTGAGCAACAGTCATATTATTTTCAGCACAGAGTTGCAGGTATCTTTCAATACGAGCTGAGGAGTGATCTGGACCTTGTCCTTCATATCCATGTGGAAGTAGAAGTACTACAGAAGATCGCTCTCCCCATTTCTGGAGTGCTGATGAAATGAACTCATCAACAACTGTTTGAGCGCCATTAGAGAAGTCACCGAACTGACCTTCCCACATTACAAGAGCTTCTGGGCGGACAACTGAGTATCCGTATTCAAAGCCCATCGCTGCATATTCGCTCAGTAGAGAATCAATTACGAAGAACTGATTCTCGTCACCGATAAGTGAGCGAAGCGGAGTCCATTCATTAGCATTTTCAGCATCAATAATGACTGCGTGGCGGTTCGAGAATGTTCCACGGCGTGAATCTTGACCTGCCAAACGAATTGGATGGCCTTCTTTGAGTATGGATCCAAATGCGAGGAGTTCTCCCATAGACCAATCGATGGTTCCATCGTTGAGCATCTCTGGGCGACGGGCAAGCTGTGGAGCCATCTTTGGATGCAGGTTAAATCCTTCAGGGGTTGCAATCTGAGTAGCTGCAATCTCTCGAGCCAAACTCTCTGAGATGGCTGTTGGAATAGCATCTGCAGCAGGTGCAACTGGAGCCTTGAAGTTTGGATCGTGCTCTGGTTCATGGTTTGCAACAGATGCAAAGACTGCTTCAAGTTCTGCCTGGTACTCGCGCTGAACTTGCTCAGCTTCTTCTTGAGTGATGTCTCCACGCCCAAGGAGTGCTTCTGTGTAGAGAGTACGAGTAGTGCGCTTTGCGCCAATCAACTTATACATCAGTGGCTGTGTGAAAGCTGGTTCGTCACCTTCATTGTGTCCGCGACGACGGTAGCAAACCATGTCGATAACAACATCCTTCTTGAATTTTTGACGATATTCAAATGCAAGACGAGCAACTCGCACGCAAGCTTCAGGATCATCGCCATTCACATGGAATACAGGCGCCTCAATCAACTTCGCAATATCTGTTGAATAACGAGATGTGCGAGATGCATGAGGTGAAGTGGTAAATCCAACTTGGTTATTGATAACAATGTGGATTGTTCCACCAGTGCGATAACCAGCAAGACCTGAGAGTTGGAGAGTTTCCATGTTCACACCTTGGCCTGCAAATGATGCATCGCCGTGGAGAAGGATTGGGAGAACTGAATAAGCACCCTTGGTGTTGAGGCGATCTTGCTTTGCTCGAACGATTCCCTCAAGTACAGGGTTTACCGCCTCAAGGTGTGAAGGGTTGGCAGCCAGATAAATCTTTGTCTGAGCACCAGATGCAGCTGTGAAAACGCCTTCAGTTCCCAAGTGATACTTCACATCGCCAGAGCCATGCACCTCATTTTCTGCATAATGTCCCTGGAACTCTTGGAAGATCTGTCCTGATGATTTACCTGCAATATTTGCAAGCATGTTGAGGCGACCACGGTGTGGCATACCAATACATACTTCAT
>CALEZA010000100.1 GCA_937927965.1 uncultured Candidatus Planktophila sp. | reverse complement strand
TTCTGCGATGATCAAGAGTGGCTTACCAGCTTGTGAAACCTTCTCAAGGATCGGAAGCAGTTCAGCAAGTGCTGAGATCTTATTTCCTGAGATCAAGATATAAGCATCGTCTAGTACTGACTCCATGCGATCTTGGTCGGTCACAAAGTAAGGTGAGATGTAGCCCTTATCGAACTGCATACCTTCAGTGAATTCGAGTTCAACCGAAGCTGTTGACGCTTCTTCAACTGTAATAACTCCATCTTTTCCGACCTTATCCATCGCTTCTGCGATGAGATCTCCGATGGTGCGATCCTTAGCTGAAATTGTTGCAACATCTGCAATCTGAACGCGATCCTTGACTGGGGTTGCGATCTCGTGAAGCTTCTTTGAGACAGCCTCTACAGCTGCCTCAATTCCAAGCTTGAGATCCATTGGCTGAGCACCGGCGGCAAGGTTACGAAGACCTTCCTTGACCATAGCTTGTGCCAATACGGTCGCAGTCGTTGTTCCGTCACCTGCAACATCGTTTGTCTTTGTTGCAACTTCCTTCACAAGCTGAGCACCCATGTTTTCAACTGGGTCTGAGAGTTCGATTTCCTTTGCAATAGTCACACCATCATTTGTGATGAGCGGTGCTCCGAAATTGCGAGAGATAACAACATTGCGACCCTTAGGTCCAAGCGTTACCTTGACGGTGTCAGCAAGAATATTGACACCGCGTTCCATTGAGCGACGAGCATGCTCGTCAAACTGAAGTTGCTTTCCCATAAGTGTCTTAGCCTTTACTTCTCAACGATTGCGAGAATGTCGCGAGCAGAGAGTACGAGAAGCTCATCAGAACCTGACTTCACTTCTGTTCCTCCATACTTGCTGTAAAGAACTACATCGCCAACCTTGACATCCATTGGGACGCGCACGCCATCATCAAAGCGACCAGGACCAACTGCAATAACAGTGCCTTCCTGTGGCTTCTCCTTAGCTGTATCAGGGATAACAAGACCTGAAGCTGTAGTTGTCTCTGCCTCAGTGGCCTTCACGACGATGCGATCTTCTAGTGGCCGAAGTGCCATGGTGATATCTCCTTCTAGTTATTGACGGATTCTTCTCATATAAGACCAACTGCATTAGCAGTGTCGGCCTTAGAGTGCTAAGGCTAGTCCTACAGGCTCAGACGCTCAACTTGGAGGCTGGAATCCGCATCAAAGGCCCCCTGAGTCGCCTCTCGCCCCGCAGCAAGCATCAGGGAACCCAGGGAAGCGACCATCGCACCGTTATCGGTGCATAGGCCAGGCTCAGGGATCCGAAGGGAGATGCCTGCCTTCTGGCAGCGCTCCTGTGCAACATGGCGTAGGCGGGAGTTGGCTGCAACTCCCCCAGCAATCACTAGAGAGTCGATCCCTGACTGCGTGCAAGCAGCCAGGGCTTTAAGGAGTAGAACATCAACGACTGCTTCTTGGAAGGAGGCTGCGACATCGGCCCTGACATACCTTGGAGTTGATTCAAGGTAGCGAGCAACTGCCGTCTTAAGTCCTGAGAATGAGAAGTCATAAGGGCGTGTTGCCCAATCGTTGCTTGTGGTGAGCCCTCGCGGGAAATCAATTGCAGATGGATCACCATTGCGAGCATCGCGATCTATTGCAGGACCTCCTGGAAATCCAAGTTCGAGGATACGGGCAATTTTATCGAATGCTTCGCCCGCTGCATCATCCATTGTTGCACCAAGCTTCTTTACAGATGATGTGATGTCATCTACTTGAAGTAGAGATGAGTGGCCACCGCTGACAAGAAGTGCAATTGTCGGTTCAATAGGTAGATCATGTGTTAAGTAATCAACAGAGATATGTGCTGCAAGATGATTGACTCCATAGAGTGGAATATCTAAACCTTGAGCTAAACCTGCAGCAGATGCAGTTCCCACAAGTAGTGCTCCAACTAACCCAGGACCTGCAGTCACCGACACTGCATCTAGATCTTTGAGGGAAACTTTCGCATCTCGCAAGGCTCGATCAATCGCAGGTGATATTGCTTCTAAGTGCGCTCGCGATGCAATCTCAGGAACAACACCGCCAAATCGTGCGTGTTCATCCACGCTGGATGCAATCACATTGGCAAGAAGTGTTCGACCACGGACAATTCCTACGGCAGTTTCATCACAAGAAGTTTCAATACCGAGAACTAGTGGTTCACTCATGAGAACTCCTTACGCATCACATGAGCATCTTTTCCTGGGCCGTAATAATCCATACGGATAGCGATCTTGCGATATCCCAATGATTCATAGAGTGTGATGGCAGATTCATTGCTGATTTCAACTTCTAACATCATGGCACTTGCTTTGTGCTCGCATGACCAATCCTCTATCTGCCTCATAAATTCACGAGCAATCCCTTGGCGACGATGTGATGGCAGCACAGCCACAGTGAGCACATCAGCTTCAACCCCAGGGGCTGGAAGAAATACGCCGCAATAGCCCACTATCTGCGAGCCATCTTCGGCGATAGACATATAGCGAGTGGTCGGAATGCCAGCCAACTCTTCTTTAAATTGGGATGAGCTCCAAGGTGAATATGGAAAGAGTTCTTTCTCATATCCGACAAGAACTGGAATATCAAGAACGATTGGCTGACGGTAGGAAATCATGTGCGATCCGCCGTTGCCACTGCATCAGGTCTGCGTAAGTAGAAGGGTTCAGTGAAGTTCTGATTTTCAGAAATCTTGACTGCACGAAGTGGTGATGGATAGAGGTCTTTCAGAAAATCTTCCACCTCTGACGGCTTTGACACTGCAGGACCTTCTACTCGTACACCTTTTTCATATCGAGCCCAGTAGATCTCTTTTCGTCTTGCATCGATAGCGATTGTGTAATCAGATGACTCAACTTCAATTGCGTCGAGAGAGCAGATACCAATCACAGGTATTTCACGAGCTAGAGCGAAGGCGTGAGCAAAAGCTATTCCCACACGAAGTCCTGTATATGGTCCAGGACCCATCCCGACCACAACTTGATCTGGTTCAGCCTGAACTTTCAATGCGCGTGCAACTAATTCACTCACTGCTCGTCCGTGATCTGTAGCTCCCTCATGAGACTCAGAGAAGAGAAGTTCACCATCTTTGACAAGCCCCACTATGGTCCGAGAAGTTGCAGTATCAATAGTCAGAGTCAGGGTCATAACTCAACACCCTCCCACCGAGTGCCGACCCTCACTATTGAAACCTGGCGAATATCATCGCTTCGATCGATAGTGATTTCTAATCGATTATCTCCCAATCGAGCAGATTCACTTCCTCCCCACTCAATGACTGTGACCGCCTCTTCACTTGGGGTATCAAGATCAAGATCATCTAAGTAGAGAGATGCCTTGCCAGCTTCAAGGAGTCGATAGACATCAACATGAATGAGTGGAAGTGTTCCCTTATGAATTCGTGAGATTACAAAGGTGGGCGAAGTGACATCTTCTATTCCAAGTCCTCGACCAATCCCCTGAACTAGAACTGTCTTTCCAGCACCTAATGGTCCATTTAAGAGAAGGAGATCTCCTTGACGAAGGTGGGAAGCAATCCGAATACCTAACTCTGCCATCTCCTCAGGAGTGGCGATTGAGTAGGTGCTCATAGGGCTAAGGGTAACGAAAAGAAGAGAGGCCCCGCACCATAGTGCGGAGCCTCTCTCGTGAGGTCTACTTAGTTACCGTAGTACTTCAAGAGCGGTGCGCTGAAATCAGGGTCGATCAAGAGACCGCCTGACTTACGCACAGCTGAGAATGTTGCAGCGTTGATAGGAAGTGATCCTGTAGATCCTGCAGTCACGAGCAACTTAGCAACAGTAACTAGGTTAGCTGTTGTGAAGTTACAGTGATTTGTTCCAGGAGCTGCAGGAGCGGTTGTGATTGGTGAACCTGCTGCATCGAACTTAGTCCATGACTTTGGAGTCACTGACCAAATTGCAAGGAGCTTCTTAGCTGGTGTGCGGTATGAACCAGAGCGGTTAGCAGCCTTTCGAGCTGCATCCTTCTCTGCTGCATACTGCTCTGTGTACTTATCAATGATGCGCTGAGTTGCGCCTGCTGGTGTGATTGGATCTGCAACACCAGTCATCATGATTGTTGGCACATTGATCTTTCCAGTTGTAGCTGCAAGTGATGCAACCTTTGCAGAGGCTGTTGCCTTTGCACGAGGTGATGCTGCAAGTACTCCGAGCATCGCTGTGATTGCAGTGTTACCTGAGAGAGCAGCATTGAAAATCACTGAAGAGTCTGCAACGCGAGCTGCATAATCTGTTGATGAGTTATCAAATACTGTTCCACCTGCCTGGAGCTCAACATCCTGAGTTGCAAGGATTGCAAGGATTGCAGCGTTTGCACCATTCTCAAGTACTGCAAGCGCTGGGCTAACAGCCAATGGGAATGAGAGCTTGAGTGCTCCTTCAGGACCTGAGACAGAGTCAAAGTGTGCTGATTGAGTTGGAAGTCCTGCCATCAAACCAAGAAGCAAGATTGCGCTGCGTGAAGGAATTCCTGCCTTCTCGAGAGCCTTACCTGCTGGTGATGATGTGTCTGGCCATGCACCTGATGCAACGCCAGCCTGGAGCTTGCCCATCACTGTGAGAACCTTGACGATATCTCCTAGTGCTTCAGCGTTTCCAAGAGCACCTGCTGAGTAGTTACCAGCCTTGATTGTTGGATCAAAGAAGGTCTTCATACCCCAGAGGAAGTCACCTGCCATTGTGAGTTCAGCAGCAACATTGTCTGCCATACACATTGGAGCTACTGCATCCACCAAAGTTGGATACTTCTCAGCCAATGTCTGAGTGATGATTCCACCAAGTGAAGATCCCCATGCAACTACCTTTGTAGTTGTTGTGAACTTCTTCTTGAATGTCTCGATCAACTCAACATTTGTTGATACTGCTGAATCGAGGTTCCAACCTTGACGGGCGAAACCTGAACCCATAACAGCAATACCCTGGCTAAGGAAGTAATTAGCCACTGTTGGGTTGCCGCCTGGGATTGGCTCAGGAGTGTTGGTGATCTTGTAACCACCGACGATTGGGATACCTGCAGGAATATCGATGTTGTAGCGATATCCGTGTGAGTAAAGCGCAACCATGCCATTGAAGTTCGCTGGAACCATCATTACATATGGAGCACCATCAGAAGTTGTTCCCTGGCATGACTGCACAGGTGATGCACCATTACATAGTGGTCCAACCGCTGCAGCTTGTGCTGGAACGATGGTGAGAGTTGCGGCTACAAGTGCTGATGCACCCAGTAGCGAGATGAGACGAGACTTATGAGAGATTCTCATTAGTTTGGTAGTCCTTTCGCTGGCATAGCTGGACGCTTGTATGTGGACTTAACCACTGCACCTGATCCAGAGTCTGTTGTGTAGAGGGTGTACTTGCCACCGTCTGGCTTGAGATCACCTGTTGGTGAGTACTTACCGAACCAGTAGCCGTTGTAACCGACATGGCTTGATGCTGAGTAGTTCAGTGGCAAGAGACCAGCTGATGCAAATGTTGAACCCTTTGAGTTAATCGCTGCAATGAGTGACTTACGAGTTGGGTTCTTGCCTGCTGCCTGAAGTGCCTGAACAGTGACGAATGCTGAGTTCATACCTACGAGAACATTGTTATCGAATGCTGAACCTGGCACTGCCTTTGCATAGATACCAGAGAAGAGAGAGACATACTCATCTGCTGTATCAGTTGTTGATGGCAAGAATGATGCTCCAACAGCGTTGTAGAGAACGCCTGCTGGGACGCCAGCTGCCTTAATTGTTGTTGCATCTCCACCAACAGATCCGAGGATCCACTGTGGTGCGTACTTAAGTGCTGCTGCTGTGCCGAGGCCAGCTGCTGTTGCACTTGATACACCGAAGAGGATTACAACATCACAGTTAGCTGCCTTGAGCTTTGTGACCCAACCAGCTGCTGTTGTTGCGCTCTGTGAACCAGATGCATATCCCACTGTTGTAGCAAACTTCACGCCAGCTGTCTTAAAGCCTGCGAGAGCATCGCTACCGAAATCATCATCCTGATAGACAAGACCGATTGTCTTGCCAGCAAAGTTATCCTTGATGTACTCAGCCATGATCTTTGCTTCCATTACATATGAAGGCAAGAGTGAATAAGTAGTTGGATACTTCTTAACATCGGCGAATCCGCTGAAGCCTGTGTTCACAAAGAGAACAGGAACTCCACGCTTAGCAGGGTTAACTGACGCTGCTACCGCCTTGTTGTTAGCTGTTCCCAATGGAGATACAAGAGCGAAAACACGATCCTTAAGAATCAATTCATTTGTCTTGGCAACTGCCTGTGTTGGAACATACTGATCATCTTTCACAACGAGTGTGATCTTGCGACCATTTACTCCACCATTAGCGTTGACATAATCAAAGTAAGCCTTCATCGCTGCAGGTACCTTGTTATATCCAGGTGATGCTGCACCTGTCATAGGGATTGTGATTCCGAGTTTAATTTCGTTTGCGCTTACACCAACCTCTGACTTTGGTGAAAAGGCTTGTGCAGGAACTGTTGTAATTGTGAGTGCAGTTACTGCGAGCATCGCACTAGCTGTTACCAGCTTTCGACGATTAAATGCTTTCATCTCTATCCTTCCATTGAGGGCCCTTACGGGATATTAGAGACTCTTCACCTTCTTGCTCTTGGTTCGCATCTGCTCAACTGGACCGTTTGGTACAAAGATCACGGTCACAATCAATAAGGCGCTCACTATGAGTGAAGGTAAATTGGTTGCCACCGCTTCAGAAGCCCCGATTCGATCTACGACCGAATGCACGATTTCTGGGATAGCCACCAGAGTCACCGCCCCAATCATGACGCCTCCGAGGGTAGTTACGCCAGAGAGAACCGCGCCTGTCAGCAAAGAAAATGAGAGGGCTAGCGGGAAGGCACTTGGGGAGACTGTTCCAATAGTCATCGCCAAAAGGGCCCCTGCAAGGCCTGCAACGCCTGCGCTGAGGGTAAATGCGAGGATCTTTACGCGTGCGATGTTGATTCCCGCCAATTCGGCTGCAATATCGCTACCGCGAATAGCTTTCCAGGTACGGCCATAGCGAGATCTCATAACATTTTGTAACCAAAAAATAGCAAGCAAAGTAGCAAGGGCTGCGATCCAGAAGAACCACTTATATTGAGTGAAATCTTCTCCTAAAGATGCAGGCGGGAATCCCACATCATAGAAAAGTCCTTGCTCTCCACCTAAGAAAGTAAATTGATTTGCAATCGATGGCAGTCCAACAGCAAGTGCCAAAGTTGTTCCTGCTAAATACGGACCTGAAAGGCGAGCTGCTGCAACACCAAGCAGTGCGCCAGCTGCAGCTGCTGCAAGTATTGCGATTGCAAATGAAACTGGAACTGAAACTCCCCAATGAAGTCGCGCAAGAGCTGCTGCATATCCACCCACACCCAGCAGAGCGCCTTGACCCAATGAGACTTGTCCCGAATAACCTGTGAGAAGAATAATGGATGCAATTCCAACCACATAAACAGCAACTGTTGCACCTTGATAGACACGCAACTCATCAACTCGATTGCTAATCAGAAAGATTACAAAACCAAGAACGATAAAGATCGCAATGCGGGCCTTGTTACTGAGCTTATGCACGACGACCTCCCTTCTTTCCAAGTACTCCTTGTGGTCTGATAAAGAGAACCAACAAGAGCACAACGAACGGTGCAATAAAGAAGAGTGAATCGCTGATATACATCAACACAAAAGCTGTAATGATTCCAAGTGCAACGCCGCCGACCACAGAACCCAACAGGCTCTCAAGTCCGCCAATAACAGCGGCAATAAAGCCTGAGATAAGCAGGAGTGAAAACTCCAGTGAAGCTGGAGAGAGTGATCCATTTCCATTGGTCACAAGTAAGAGCCCTGCAACAGCACCCGTGGCTCCAGAGAATGCCCAACCTAGTGTGCGGATGCGATCTACTCGAATACCTGCAAGACGAGCTAACTCAGGAGAGAAGGCTGAAGCTCTCAAGGAGAGACCAATAGATGTCTTTTGGAAAATAACTGAGAAAACCAGGAGCAACACTGTTACAACTGCGATGATCGCCAACTTCATTGGTGAGAAGACCAAAGTATTGGAGCCGATTGAAAATCCAGTATTAGAAAGCGGAGCCTTCACAATCACATCTGCCCCACCCCACTTCAGCGTGACGAGGGTGCGGATAATCTCAAGAAGACCTAAGGTCGCAATAATCGGTGCCACTCCAGCAATCGCTCCGCTTGTGGTGTGTTTAAGCAGGATTCGCATAAAGATCACTTCGATAAGAGCAGAGAGAATTGCTCCACCAGCCATGGCAATAATCAAAGCTATCCAGAACGAGTCAATGTATTGGAGTGCTTGATATCCAAAATAGGTAGAGGCGAGAGCCTGACCTGCCTGGGCAAAATTGATGACACGAGTAGATCGCCACACCAAAACAATTGCCAGAGCCATCAGGGCGTAGATAGCGCCTGATGTGATTCCAATGAGAAGAGTGTTTATAAATTGAAACATTGTTCTCTCCCCTTAATACCCTAGATATGCAGCTTGCACTGCAGGATCTGAGATGAGTTCTTGGGAGGTACCTGTCATAGCAACGCGTCCCAAGTTAAGGACGATTCCCGATGAGGCAATCTTGAGAGCTCCCATTGCATTCTGCTCAACGAGTACGACAGACAGTCCATATTGTCGAGAGATATTGGAAATCGCATCAAAGATCTGCTTCACAAGCAAAGGCGCCAAACCAAGTGAAGGTTCATCAAGAAGAAGCAGTTGTGGCTTTGACATCATGGCGCGACCAATAGCTAACATCTGACGCTCTCCACCTGAGAGAGTATCTGCGCTCTGATTGATGCGTTCTTGAAGTCTCGGGAAGAGATCAAAGACCTCGGCCTTTGTGGTTGCCGCCTCGCTCTTATTACGCCGCCAGATTGCACCAAGATCGAGATTCTCTTCAACAGTGAGTTCTGGAATGACTGACATTCCTTCTGACACATGGGCAACTCCTTGGCGCACATGTGTCTCAGCTTTACCGCTTAAGAGATTGTGGCCCTTCCAGGTCGCTGTGCCATGTGAAGCATCTTTCAGTCCTGAGAGGGTGCGAAGGAGAGTTGATTTACCTGCACCATTTGCGCCAATAATGGCGACAAGCTCGCCTTCAGGCACAGTGAAAGAAATATCGGAGAGGGCGGTAATTGCCCCGTGATTGACAGTGAGATTGCGGACTTCAAGACTCATGATGCATCCGCTCCTAAGTAGGCGCTAATGACAGCGGGATCCTTGCGAACAAATTCAGGCGTTCCCGTTGAAATGACTTCGCCAAAGTTAAGAACATAAATTCGATCGCAGACAGACATCACCACATCCATATGATGCTCAACAATCAAGACAGACATTTGTCCTGACAAATCACTTATAAGTCTATTGAGCCACTCAATGTCGTGAGCACCAAGCCCTCCAGCAGGTTCGTCCAGTAAAAGTAACTTTGGTTCACTCACAAGTGCTCGTGCAATAGCTACTCGTTTGGCGTCAGGATATGCGAGAGTTCCAGCGCGACGATCAGCAAGAGTCGATGCATAGACTCGTTCCAATGCACGATGAGCTCTCTCTGCAAGAGCCTTTTCATCGCGAGTGTTTAATCCAAATGAGGCAGAAAGTAAACCTGTCTTTGCAAAACGGTGGGCACCAATCATCACATTCTCGAGAACTGTAAGTTCTGGAAAGAGCCCAACTCCTTGGAGTGTGCGGGAAATTCCAATTGTGGCCAATTGATTTGTTGCTGGCCATTGGTTGATGCTGCCATCAAATGTGAAGTTTCCAGAATTGGCAGTGACAACTCCGCAGATGGTGTTAAAGAGTGTGGTCTTACCTGCACCATTAGGACCAATGAGTCCTACAACTTCTCCATGGTTTACAGTGAGATCAACGTTTGAAAGTGCTCGAAGACCACCGAAGGCAACGTTGACACCTGTGGTCTGAAGGAGCGGATTAGTAGACATGTGCGGAATAGATTCTAGGCACGCGGGGGCCAATTCGGGTCACTATTTCGTAATTAATTGTCGAGCTTGCCGCTGCCCAATCATCTGCCGTGTACTCACCATGCGAGCCATTGCCAAAAACTACGACCCAATCGCCTGACTTTGCCTTGGAGGCAGGGCCTAAATCCACAACGAACTGATCCATCGAAACTCTTCCAATAATCGGCGCCCTCATGCCATTAATCCAAACGCCAGCCCCTCGGGCAATGCGAGGAATGCCATCGGCATATCCCATGACAACAACTCCAAGTTTTGTGTCTTGCAGTGTGACTGCAGTTGCTCCATATCCCACTGGAGTTCCTGCTGGGACATCTTTAACAAGATAGAGAGCAGCTCGCACTTGCATCGCAGGGCGAAGATCTAACTCCTTTGAATTTCCAAGTGTGTGCACATCGGGAGATAACCCATACATCGCAATTCCACATCGCACCATATCCATTGCCGCAGCTGGTGCTGTGAGAGTTGCAGCAGAGTTGGAGATGTGGCGAATGAGATTTGTGAAACCTAGTGAGTGAAGAGTTTCAATCATCTCTTCAAATCTCTGCAGCTGCTGCTCGTTCTGTTCTTCACCTGGTTCATCAGCGCGAGCAAAGTGCGAGAAGACTCCGACAATATCTAGCCCCTCAACATGGTGAGCTTCAAGAGAACTCCACTCTCTTAAGAATCCCCCACGAGTCATACCAGTATCGAGCTCTAGATGAACTCGCGCTTTCTTCTCTCCCGATGCGGCTTGAATCTCAGCAAGGGCGGCGATGGAACCTGCAGCGATATCAATATCGTTTTCTATCGCTAATTTAAAATCTGAGCCAGGTTGAAGCAGCCAAGCCAAGATAGGTGCAGTAATTCCTGCTTCTCGCAGAGAGATTGCTTCTTCTAAAAGAGCAACGCCAAGCATCGATGCACCTGCGTCCAGTGCAGCTTTTGCAACTGGCACAAGTCCATGTCCATAAGCATCTGCTTTCACAACTGCTAAGAGATCTCGCCCGCTCTTCTCTTTTAAGAAGGCAACATTGTGCTTAATTGCACTGAGATCTACGAGGGCTTCAGCTCTCATCGTTCAATCACCACCATGGCAGAGGCAATACCTGCATCATGTGAGAGCGATAAGTGAACCTGTGCTCCATCTACTAAATCTGCAATCCGACCACGGAAGAGAAAGTCAGGCTTTCCATTGGCATGGTTAATAACTTCGGCATCATGCCAAGCAAGGCCGTGTTCAGGGCTGAGCGCCTTATAGAGCGCCTCCTTGGCAGCAAATCGAGCAGCCAACGATGAAGGAGGAACGCTTCGCTCAGATTCAGTAAAGAGTTTTTCTAGGAGTCCTGGTGTGCGCTCAAGAGATTCCTGGAATCGCTTGATATCAACAACATCGATACCGATTCCATCAATCATTTGGTCAGTTTAGTGTAATTGGCTATCTGAAGGAAAGTAGCGATCAATAGCGATAATCAAGACTAGAAGAGCTCCTCCAAGGAGAAGTCCTGCAAAAAGGTCGGAGAACCAGTGAGTGTTTCTTAGAAGAGAGACAACACATACAGTTACAGCAAGAGATGCCACACCAGCACTTGCTAGACGGCCTCTATATCTATCGACATGTGCATAGCGATAAATCAGATAGGCGATGACTCCCCAGATAAAGATTGCATTTGAAGCATGTCCACTTGGATATGACATTCCGCCTGCATGCAAAACATCAAGGCCAATTCTTGGCTTAGTGCGCCCCAAGAGATATTTGAAACCACCGACCACAACATTAAGAGAGATAAAAGCCAGCAGCCCTAAATTAATGGGGCGCCATGTCTTAAAGCGACGAGAGATATAAATTGCGACAATCAAAAGCGCAATGCCCGAGACGCTTCTTAGTCCCAAATCATCGAGTCTGCGAATAATAAATGCTGATACACCTTTGAAATGTGGGTGATCACTATTGCTAAAGAATCGATCGATTTGAATGATGAAGCCATAACTGACTACCTGATATGTAACAAAGAGAAATCCAGCAAAGAGACCTGCGCTCCACTTAAGCGCTCTGATCATCTGTCTGCGTCGTGTGTCCATGGCAACTACTCGACGGTGACGGATTTAGCTAAGTTGCGAGGTTGGTCCACATCGGTGCCTCGTGCAACAGCAATCTCATAAGCAAATACTTGAAGTGGAACGGTAGCGAGAACAGGCTGGAATAGCGGAGATGCAACAGGGATTCTAATGATGTGCTCTGCACCAATTACTTCTGCACCTTCTGCTGCAATTACAACGACTCGAGCTCCACGAGCTTTCACCTCTTGGATATTGCTCAACATCTTCTCGTCGAGTGCGTGCTCATCTGCTGGTGGAAGTATTGCAATCACTGCGGTGCCCTCTTCGATCAGTGCGATCGGACCGTGCTTAAGTTCACCACCTGCAAAACCTTCAGCGTGGATATAAGCGAGCTCTTTGAGCTTCAGTGCTCCTTCTAGTGCGACAGGGTATTCAATTCCACGCCCCAAGAAGAGAACAGTATTGTTCTTCACAAATTTACGAGTGAGCTCACGCAATGGTTCTACTGTCTCAAGAATCTGCTCCACTTTGCCTGGTAGCTCGAGCATCTCGCTATAGAGATTGCCAATTTCTACGGTGGAAAGAGTGCCTCGCACTTGAGCGAGTTTGAGACCAATGAGATAGACGGCAACAATTTGGGTGAGAAAAGCCTTGGTTGATGCCACTGCAATTTCAGGTCCTGCGTGGGTGTAGAGAACTGCATCAGATTCGCGTGGAATGGTTGATGAATTCGTATTGCAAACAGCAAGTACTCGAGCACCAGATGCCTTTGCATGTCGCACAGCCATCAACAAATCCATAGTTTCGCCCGATTGAGAGATAGCAACTACAAGTGAATCTTTATCCACAATTGGATCGCGGTAGCGGTATTCAGAGGCAATCTCCACATCAACAGGGATTTTTGCCCACTTCTCAATTGCATACTTTGCCACCATCCCTGCGTGATAGGCAGTTCCACAAGCAATGACAGAGATGCGCTTAATAGCTCTAATCTCGTCATCGCTCATGTGAAGTTCATCGAGTAACACATCACCGTTATCGCTCACGCGCCCGATGAGGGTGTCCGCTATCGCCTTAGGTTGATCGAAAATCTCCTTGAGCATAAAGTGTGCATATCCACCCTTTTGAGCAGCTGCAGCATCCCAAGTAATTTCATACTCTTTCAGGGGAAGTGCTTTCCCTTCAAGGTCACAGATAGATATTCCCTGTGGATTAATTGTCACAACTTCATCTTGGCCAAGCTCAACAGCGCGTTTGGTGAAATCAATAAATGCTGCAACATCTGATGCTAGAAAGTTTTCGCCATCGCCAAGTCCTGCCACAAGTGGTGAGTTTCTGCGAACACCCACGATTGTTTGAGGTTGATCAGCATGAATTGCAAGGAGGGTAAAGGAGCCGCGAAGGCGCTTGACTGCAGCTCTCATAGCAGCAGTGAGATCGCCACCATGTTCTTTGCGCAGCTCTGAGAGAAGGTGGGCAACAGATTCTGTATCAGTTTCTGATGAGAAGGTGTGTCCACGCTTTTCAAGCTCTGCACGCAGTTCAGAGTAATTCTCAATAATTCCATTATGGATAACGGCTAACTTGCCTTCGTTATCGAGGTGTGGATGTGCATTGCGATCTGTTGGCCCACCATGTGTTGCCCAACGAGTGTGGCCGATTCCTGAATGAACTGTAGGTAGATTGGCAGGAAGAGCGCTCTCTAAATTGGCAAGCTTTCCAGCCTTCTTCTCAACAAAGAGGGAGTTTGAAGTCCCGAGAGCGATACCTGCTGAGTCATATCCGCGATATTCCAGGCGGCGAAGACCTTCAACAATTGGAGAGATGGCAGATTGCGGTCCTGTGTAACCCACGATTCCGCACACGAATTAGATCTCCAGTTCTGCTTTCACAACACGAGCAAGCTCAGTTGCCACTTCGTGAGCAAGGCTATCACTTGAAGCCTCCACCATCACGCGAATGAGATTCTCAGTTCCTGAGGCCCGCAGAAGAACTCGTCCAGCATCGCCTAATTGCGCCTCTGCCTTTGCCACAGCATCTGAAACAACTGATGATTCCGAGAGCTTATCTTTTGCAACTCCTGAAACATTTATCAGAACCTGCGGGAATCTCTTCATTGCAGATGCAAGTTCAGTTAGAGATTTTCCTGTGCGAACTACTTCTTGCGCCAATGCGAGCGCTGTAAGAATTCCATCACCTGTATTGGCATGTTCACGAATGATGAGGTGTCCAGATTGCTCTCCACCAAGTGAGTAATTGCCTTCTAGCATCTTTTCAAGCACATAACGATCGCCCACTGCAGTTGTAATGATTTCAATTCCAGCGCTTTCCATTGCACGGAAGAAACCAAGATTGCTCATCACTGTGGCAACAATGGTGTTTTCTGAAAGCTTGCCTCGTTCTTTAAATCCAAGAGCAAGAATGGCCATAATCTGATCGCCATCTACGACTGCGCCATGAGCATCGACTGCAAGACATCGATCTGAATCACCATCGTGTGCAATTCCAAAATCCGCGCCTTCTCTTACCACTGCAGCCTGGAGGTCTTCCAAGTGAGTGGAGCCGCACTTCTCATTGATATTCCATCCATCAGGAGCATGATGAATCGCAACAACAGTTGCACCCGCTCTCTCATACACAGTAGGTGCAACAAGTGATGAAGCACCGTTGGCGCAATCGACAACAATCTTTAACCCCGCAAGTGGAGTGCTTACTGAGGCAAGGAGGTGCTCAATGTATGCGGCAGCTGCCTTCTCATCATTGACAATGCGACCTACAGCTCTACCCGTTGGTCGCTCCCATGGCTCTCCCATGCGCTTTTCAATCGCTGCCTCAATTGCATCATCGAGCTTGCCACCGCCGCGTGCAAATAACTTAATTCCGTTATCTGGCATTGGATTGTGTGAAGCTGAAATCATCACGCCGAGATCGGCGCCTCGCGCAGCCACTAAGTGAGCCACCGCTGGAGTTGGTAGAACTCCCACGCGATAGACATCAACTCCTGCTGATGCCAAACCTGCAATAACGGCTGCTTCTAGGAATTCACCTGATGCACGAGAGTCTTGACCGACAATCGCCGTTGGTCTGCGACCTGCATTGCTAGAGGATTCAACGAGAATGTGGGCAGCTGCAACTGCAGCAGAGAGTGCGGTCTCTGCAGTCAGAAGTGAACCGTTGGCTAAACCACGAATCCCGTCTGTTCCAAAGAGAGCCATGAAAACTCCTTTGCAACAAACGGGATTGGTGAGTAAATAAGTATTAGCGCTTTGAGTACTGTGAACGCTTACGAGCCTTCTTCAGACCGTACTTCTTGCGCTCAATAACGCGAGCATCGCGCTTAAGGAATCCAGCCTTCTTAAGAGCTGGACGATTTGCTTCACGATCAATCTCGTTCAATGAACGAGCAACGCCAAGACGAAGTGCGCCAGCTTGACCTGAAACTCCACCACCGTTGATACGAGCAAAGACATCGTATGAACCTTCTGCACCTACTGTGCGGAATGGCTCAGATACGAGCTGCTGGTGAACCTTATTTGGGAAGTACGCTTCAAGTGACTTGCCGTTAACAACCCAGCGGCCTGTTCCTGGAACGAGACGAACACGAGCAACTGCCTCCTTGCGGCGACCTGTGCCAGCACCTGGTGCTGTTACAGCCTTACGGTTTGTTGCTGGTGCTGGTGTTGAAGAAGAGTAAGAAGTTGGTGTCTCGTTCTCATCAAGCTCGAAAGTTGTATCTGACATATCTCTGCGATTCCTTTACTTAACGATCTGAGAAACTTGGGTGAATACGTATGGGACTGGTGCCTGTGCAGCATGTGGATGCTCTGGGCCTGCGTAGACCTTGAGCTTGC
>CALEZA010000099.1 GCA_937927965.1 uncultured Candidatus Planktophila sp. | reverse complement strand
AATCTTTAATCTCTACAACCGTGAATGGCCACTACTGACAAACCCACCATCACTACCACCTGCAAAGTTCTCTGAGAATGGAATTGCACAAGACTCTATCGTTGGTGCAGGTTCGATTATTGCTGGGGGCCATGTCAGTCGCACAGTTGCTTCTTATGATGTTCATGTTGGCACTGGAGCATTTATTGATAGCTCAGTTCTTATGCCAAGTGTGAAGATTGGTGATCGCGCAGTTATCCGTAAAGCGATTATTGATAAAGGTGTGATTGTCGAGCCTGGTGCACAGATTGGTGTTGATTTGGAGAGAGACCGTCAGCGCTTTACTGTGACCGATTCAGGCATCGTGGTTGTCGGTAAAGGTATTCGAGTTACCCCTTAAATTTCTTCAGCTCATCTGCAACAAAATCAATTGCTTCCTTGGCCATTGGCGTTACCGCCATATTGGTAAAGAATCCATGGTTCATGCCGTTGTATTGTTTATAAATCACAGGAACTTTCTCTTCATGCAGAAGTGCAGCATATTGCTCCCCATCAGATAGAAGAGGGTCATACTCTGCAGTGATGATGATTGCAGGTGCTAACTCGCCAAAGTAATGAGCTTTCATAGGGACTGCATACGGGTTGGTGTAATCGATCTCGCTCTGCAGATATTGTTGCCAGAACCATTTCATAGCACGAGCTGTAAGTCCGAAACCTTCACCTTTCTTCTCATATGAATCAGTAGTGAAATCAACGCCGTTACATGGATAGATGAGGAGTTGAATTGCAACAGGAACTTTGTTATCTCGAGCTTTGAGTGCTACCGCGCTAGCTAGAGTTCCTCCAGCGCTATCTCCTGAAACTCCGATAAATTCAGGATCGATGTTGAGTTTAGTGGCATGGTTTCTCACCCATAAGAATGTTGCATAACAATCATCAAAAGGAATAGGGAAGGGATGCTCTGGAGCCTTCTGATAATTAACACTTACGATTGTGAAACCTGATTGATTGGCAAGGCGCGTAAGGGATGCGTCATAGATATCAAGAAAATTCAGAACAAATCCACCACCATGGAAATAGACAAGAGCCGGAGCTGAAGGATTATTAGAGGGGCGATAAATGCGAATTGGAAGATCGGCTGTGGGGCCAGGAATAAAACGATTCTCAACTTGATAGATGTCTTCTACAGGACCAGATGTTGAGATGCGCCCTTGAGTGTTGGCTCTAATTTGGGCCAATGGAGCCTCCCAAACGGCGGGAACGCCGCGGGCTGCTTCGGCTTCAAGAAAAGCTTTGATTTCAGGGGCGAGGCTCATGTTCACAGTAAATCAGAGGCGTTGTAGACTTCGGTAGTCAATGTTGACGATTAGGGCCACTTTTATCGGCCCCCACTCACATAATAATTTTGGAGTTAGAGATGCGTTTTGGTGTTCTTACAGGTGGCGGAGATTGTCCAGGCCTTAACGGAGTTATCCGTGGTGTAGTTACAAAGGGAATCAAGGAATACGGCTACGAGTTCGTTGGCTTCCGTGATGGCTGGAAAGGTCCTCTTGAGGGTCTGACCATGCCTTTGGACCTTGCCACTGTGAAGCCAATCCTTGATAAGGGTGGAACTATTCTCGGCTCATCACGCACCAACCCATTTAAGATCGAAGGCGGCGTTGAGCGCATCAAGGCAAACCTTGAAGCTCATGGCGTAGATGCGCTGATCGCTATCGGAGGCGAAGACACTCTCGGCGTTGCCACAAAGCTCCATGCTCTTGGTGTGAAGGTGATTGGCGTTCCAAAGACAATCGATAACGACCTTAACAACACAGATTTCACTTTCGGTTTTGATACTTCAGTCAATATTGCTATGGAGGCGATCGATCGCCTTCACACAACAGCTGAGTCACACCACCGCCCACTCATCGTTGAGGTAATGGGACGCCATGCTGGTTGGATTGCTCTCCACTCAGGAATCGCAGGAGATGCTGCATGCATTCTCATTCCTGAAGTGAAGTTCTCAGTGGATAAGGTCTGTGAGTATGTGAAGTCACGCTTTGCATCAGGCACAGCTCCAATCATCGTCATCGCTGAAGGTGCAATTCCTCAAGATGGAGACATGATTGTTAAGGATCAAGAACTCGATGCATTTGGCCATGTGAAGCTCTCAGGAATTGGCGATTGGCTTGCAAAGGAGATTGAGGCGAAGACAGGATATGAAACTCGCTGCACAGTCCTAGGACACATCCAGCGAGGTGGATCACCGACTGCGTTTGACCGAGTCTTGTCTTCACGATTTGGACTTGAGGCAATCACAGCAGCTCACCAGGGCGACTGGGGAACAATGATGGCTCTTCACGGAACCACAATTGCCCATGTCCCATTGGCATCTGCAACTGATGTCTTGAAGACAGTTCCATTCGAGCGCTACGAAGAGATCACAGCATTCTTCGGCTAATCGCCTGAATTAATTGCCCTCCATCCGACCCCTTCGAGACTTTAGGCTAATCACATGACCTCTTTGGATACTCTCTTTAATCCTGATGCAGTTGCGGCCCAACAACCCAACTGGCCAGGCGGTCCAACAGGTCAACCGTTAGCTGCAGCTGTGGCAGAGTTGAAATCTCTGCCACCACTGGTCTTTGCGGGTGAGTGCGATCAACTCAAAGAGCGCATTGCAGATGCTGCCGCAGGCAAAGCTTTCTGGTTGCAAGGTGGAGATTGTGCTGAAACATTTGGCTCAGCTACTGCAGATTCAATCCGCAATCGCATCAAGACTATTCTTCAGATGGCAGCGGTACTTCAGTATCAATCATCTCTTCCTGTGGTCAAAGTCGGACGCATGGCGGGACAATTTGCAAAGCCACGCTCTAATGACACAGAGACACGCAATGGTGTGACTCTTCCCGCATATCGTGGCGATGCAGTCAATGGCCTTGAATTCACCGAAGAGTCACGCACTCCTGATCCACAACGCCTTGTGAAGGTCTATAACACTTCAGCTGCAACACTCAATCTCGTTCGTGCTTTCACACAAGGTGGTTTTGCAGATCTTCGTCGCGTTCATGAATGGAACAAGGGATTTATCAAAGATTCTAAGTTTGGTGAGCGTTATGAGCAGGTTGCGAATGAGATTGGTCGCGCTCTCTCATTTATGGAATCAGCCGGCGTTGATCCTGAGCAATTTAAAGCAGTTGATTTCTATGCAAGCCACGAGGCTCTCATTATTGAATATGAGAAGGCTCTGACTCGCATCGATTCACGAACAGATCTTCCATACGATGTTTCAGGTCACTTCATCTGGATAGGTGAGCGCACTCGCCAACTTGACGGAGCTCACATTGATTTCGCATCTAAGGTGCGAAACCCAATCGGTGTAAAGCTTGGCCCAAAGACCACAGTAGAAGATGCTCTAGCTCTTATTGATAAGCTCGATCCAAATCGTGAACCAGGTCGCCTTACATTCATCACGCGAATGGGCGCTTCAAAGATTCGTGAGATTCTTCCTGCGCTCGTTGATGGTGTGACTAAGAGTGGCGCACAGGTTTTGTGGGTCTGCGATCCGATGCATGGCAATACCTTTGAGACAGCAAATGGCTACAAGACTCGTCAATTCGACGATGTTCTCGATGAAGTCCGTGGATTCTTCGAAGTGCATAAGAAGCTCGGCACCCATCCAGGAGGTATCCATATCGAGCTTACTGGCGATGATGTAACTGAGTGCCTTGGTGGAGGTAACCAAATCTCTGAGAAAGATTTGGAATCTCGCTATGAGACAGCCTGTGATCCACGCTTAAATCACTCACAGTCACTAGAGCTCGCCTTTCTTGTAGCTGAGATGCTTCGCGATAGATAGCAATGGCAGAGCTAATCCACTCGACTCTTTCGTCGCCAATTGGAAAGCTCTACCTGCTCACTCGTGGAGAGCTAGTTCTAGGTCTTAATCTCTCAGGTTTCCAAGATTTGCTTTCATCACTATCTGCTTCAGAGCTTGAAGAGAAGATAAACAAAAGCAATAAGACCAATTCAGTTATTCAATCTCTAGAGAATTACTTTGATGGAGATCTCAAAGCCATTAACTCCATCAAGGTTAAGCAACCTGGGGGAGGGTTCTCGCAAGCAGCATGGGCTGCTATGAGGAAGATTAAAGTTGGCACTATGGAGTCTTATGCTGATTTGGCATATCGGGCAGGAAGCCCTGCCGCTGTGAGAGCCGCGGGTAGCGCATGTGCGAAAAATAAGATTGCAGTAATTATCCCTTGCCATCGAATAATTAAGAGTGGCGGAGCTATTGGTGCATACGGTTGGGGAGTAGATAAGAAAGTGTGGCTACTTAAGCATGAAGGTGCTTTGGATTAATTAAGAGCTTTAACCATGATTGCAATGGCTTCATCGCATTGTGCATCATCAAAATCCAAATGTGTGACAAGGCGTGCATAGCTTTTTCCTAGAGCGCTAATCCATAATCCAGCTTCTTTGGTTCGCGATGCAAACTCTGCAGCTGTTATGCCTGCCTGCGAGAGATCTAGACCCACGATATTCGTTTCAACGGTCGATGGATCAATCAGCGTGGAGTCATGGGCAGCCAGTGCAACCGCCATCTTCTTAGCGCGAGCATGATCGTCTGCGAGACGATTGATGTTGTGATCTAAGGCGTAGTGTCCAGCTGCTGCAAGCAATCCCACTTGTCGCATGCCGCCTCCATAGCGCTTGCGCCAAATTCGTGCCTCTGCGATTGCTTCTCTAGATCCAAGAGCGATGGATCCCACTGGTGCGCCAAGACCCTTGGAGAGGCAGACGCTCATGGTGTCGAAATGCTTTCCAAATTCGCTGAAAGCAACTCCCGATGCCACATGAGCATTCCAGATGCGAGCACCATCTAGGTGCATAGCAATTCCACGCGCTCGTGCTTCGCGGCTGAGTTTTGCGATTTCATCAATCGGCTGGACTGTTCCTCCGCCAAAGTTATAAGTGTTTTCAACTGCTATAGCAGTCGTTGAAACCAAGTAAGGTCCTGCATTCTCGTGTGCCAGTGCCAGTGGGACATCGGCTTCTAGGAGTCCGCGCTCTGATCGCCAGGTGCGAGTGGTGATGCCACTAAAGACAGCGCCAGCACCAAGTTCTGCTCTCACAATATGAGCTCGTTCTTCAGTGAGAAGTTCTTCTCCTGGCTTTACGAGTGTGCGAATGAGAAGTTGGTTTGCAAGAGAGCCTGTTGGAGAGAAAAGTCCTGCCTCCATACCGAATAGGGCAGCAACTCTCTCCTCAAGTGAGTTAACGGTGGGATCATCTCCGTAAACATCATCACCAACAGGAGCGTTTGCAATTGCCTCTCGCATACCTTCTGATGGTCGCGTGACAGTATCTGAACGAAGATCAATTGCCATGCGTTGATTCTACTTCCTCTTCACCCATGACCACTATGGCAAACATTGCGATTACGACGAGAACTCCACCTACCAGAGCCTGAACCGTGAGAGTTTCTCCACCAAAAATCAGTGCGAAGATAGCAGCAAAGACGACTTCCATTGTAAGAATTACTGCGACTTTGGTGGGAGTCATATGTGCCTGTGACCAAGTTTGGATCATAAAAGCAATAGCTGTGCAGATAACTGCAGTGTAGAGAACTACTAGCCATCCTGTGGTGTCTTTGGGAGCTTCATACCCTTGTGCGAAGGAGATGATTCCCGTAACTAGAGCGCAAGTAGAAAGTTGAATAACGGTGAATGTGTAACTGTCTAAATCTTTGCTCCATTGGCTTAGCGCAATGATATGTGCACCAAATCCAATAGCGCTAATCAGAACTAAGAATTCTCCAAAGCCAACGCTCCATCCATGAAGGGAGAGCAGTGCCAATCCTGCAGTTGCTAAGGCAACGCAGCCCCAAGTTAATTTCGAGATCTTGTGGCGTAAGAAGACAGCTGCAATCACAGGGGTAGCAACCACATAGAGCCCGGTGATGAATCCTGTGATTGCGGCTCCGGTGAGTTTGAGGCCAAGCGTTTGAAAAATATAACCAGAGCCAAGGAATAGTCCCGCTAGGAAACCTTTCTTAACAATATCGCGGTTTAATTGAGATAGAACTCTGGGCTTAAGTGCAACCATGGCAATAACAGCAACGGCAAAACGGGAGAAAAGAAAACTGTTAACACTTTGCTTTTCGATTGCATCCTTCATAACAACAAATGCATAACCCCATGATGCCGAGACAGCAAGAAGTGCCCATGGGGCAATCTTCATTTTGAGTGCGTGAGAGGTGCTCATCCACGCAACTTCTTGAGAAGTGCGATCTCTTCTCCGTGCTCAGGCTCCATTCCTGGAGTTTCAAGAATAAGAGGAGCATTCACGACTGCAGGGTGCTTGAGAAGCTCCTTAAATGGAGCCTCACCGATATGGCCCTTACCGATATTTTCATGACGATCTTTGAGAGCCCCGCAGACATCCATGGAGTCATTTGCATGGATAAGTTGAATTCTCTCGATACCCGCAACTTCGACTAAGAGATCCAGGGTTTCTTTCATTCCACCTTTTGCTGCAATGTCATGGCCAGCAGCAAAGACATGGCAAGTATCTAAACAAATTCCAACTTTGGGATGGTATTCAAGAGCCTTGAGATACTTTTCAAGATCTTCTAATCTCTTGACCAGCGATTGTCCTTGCCCTG
Source organism: uncultured Candidatus Planktophila sp. (assembly GCA_937927965.1). Lineage (GTDB taxonomy): Bacteria > Actinomycetota > Actinomycetes > Nanopelagicales > Nanopelagicaceae > Planktophila. Next base: position 14,808 of record CALEZA010000099.1, on the reverse strand, counting down.
CAGTTGGCTCAAGAAGGAGCATGGGAGCTGCATCTCCAAGCTTTTCAAGAATAGGCATCATGCCCTTATTGATCTGCTTCCATGCCTTATCAACGAATTCTTCTTTTACGGCAGAGCCTGTGTGAACAACGACGCCGAGGGCTCCAATCTCTTCACCGCGCTTAAGTGAAAAAGCAGTAGAAGCCAGAGAGTTCTTGTATGTGTCCTCAGTGGGTGAACCTAGGTTGATGAGAAATGGAGCATGAACATAAACCTCAAGATCAAGTCCTGCAGCTTTTTCGCGGAAGAGGGCATCTGCCTCATGATTTGTCTCAGGCATCGCCCAACCACGGGGATTAGATGTAAAGACTTGAATCGCTTCGGCACCAGTTGTTTCGGCGTATGCAATAGAACGCTTTGCCATTCCACCTGAAGTTGGTGTGTGGGCTCCAATACGAGGCTTCTTCGTTGCGGGCATTGGCTTACCCTACTGTGATGGTCACCGTACTGCCACGTTTGACCTTAGAACCAACCTTCGGCGTCATGTTGGTGACCTTCTTTACAGTCTTCTTTCCAATCTTCTTAACAACAACCTTTAAACCTAGGTCCTGAAGGGCCTTGACCGCTTTGGCCTCTTCGATGGAGTAGAGATTTGGAATGTAGGCATATTGAGTGCCTTTAGAGATTACTAGGGAAACAGCTCCACCCTTATTTGCTGTTCCACCACCTGCAGGCTTCTGAGAGATGACTTCACCTGCTAGTCGAGTTTCACTAAATGCGTATGTGGAAGTGACAACAAAACCAGCATCTGTGAGTTCATTGAGTGCCTGCTCACCACTCTTTCCAATGTATGAAGCTAAAGCGACTTGCTCGATTCCTTTGCTGACAGTAATTGTGACTTGAGAATCTCTCTTAACCTTTGTGCCCGCTTCTGGATCTGAAGAAATAACGAAGCCTTTAGGAATGGTTGAGTTAAATACTTCGATTACAGGTTGAACAGATATTGGAATCTTCTTAAGAAGCGCAAGAGCTGCCTCAGGGGTTAGACCAGTAAGAGATGGAATGGAATATCTCTCTGGTCCCTTTGAGACAATGAGCTTTACAGTTGCACCTTGTTCGACTCGACCACCGCCAGCTGGAATTGATTCAATAACATGATCAACGGGAATTTCTTCACTGTATCGGCGCTCCACAATCAATGAAGACAATCCAAGGGGATTGAGAGCGGCATTTACTTCACTTTGAGTGGCTCCAACGGTTGAAGGAACGACCACACGAGAGCCAGGGCCGATTAATAGGTACCAACTGGTGACTCCGAGAGTGATGGCGAGCATAAGTGCGATGTAGCGATTGCGACGAACACGCTTACTCACCTTTCTGCGCCTTGCCACTTGAGCGGTAGATTCGCGCTCTCTAACAGCTACAACAGCTTTAGTCTCCTCTTCAACCACCTTCGGAACTTGAGTGGTCATCTCCTTGATCTTCTTTCGAAGAGACTTCGGCTTACTCTTTGGACGCATTGGTTGAATAGGAATATCTAACTCCAAGCTGAGCTGATTCTCCTTTGGATTTAATCTTTGATTGATGAGAGTGAGAGCGGCGTGAAATTCAGATGCATCGCGTGGGCGCTCATCAGGATCTGCCGCTGTAGCTCGATAAATCAGGTCATCAAGTTCGGATGGAATTTCACTGACGAGAGAGCTCATGCGTGGAACTCGCTCATTAACATGCATGTAAGCGATTTGAATTGGAGTCTCGGCTTCGAATGGCTTATTTCCAGTAAATATTTCGAATGCGGTAATTCCGATTGCATATACATCGCTGCGTGAATCAGCGATTCCTCGCTGCACTTGCTCGGGGGAGAGGTACGAGACGCTGCCGAGAATCACACTTGATTCGGCTGTCATGGTTGCACCTAAAAGAGGACCCTTAGCAAGGCCGAAATCTGCAATCTTTATTCGACCTTCTTTTGAGACAAGAATGTTCTCAGGCTTCATATCACGATGAACAATGCCAAGTTTGTGAGCTGCAGCAAGAGCACTCAATACTGGTAGAAGAAACTTGACCCCATCGCGAACTTGCAATCGACCTTGCTCATTAAGGTATTCACGCAGTGTGTGACCTTCAACCATCTCCATGACAATAAAGACTGCTGGTGTTCCGCTTTGATTCCAGCCTTGATCTTGCACTGCAACGATGTTGGGGTGAGAAAGAGATGCGGCAGCTTTTGCTTCACGGATAAAGCGTTCAACGAATTGTTCATCTTGAGCAAGATGTGGGTGCATGATCTTGACGGCAACCTTGCGATCGAGGCGAGTATCAAAACCTTCATAGATACTGGCCATGCCACCCGTGGCTACTTGGCGGATGAGCTGGTAACGCCCATCAATGAGTTCGCCCGTGAGATCTGACACGGGGGAATTCTAGTTAGTGAGCAGGAAATCGGCCCCTTCCTTGCTCTGGTTTGCAGAGAAAAATTCCTCTTGTGTTGCAAGCCACTTTTGCATTTGTGGGGAGATTGATTCACCATCTCGGATAAGTACGCGCTTGAGACCCTGAGTGGGTTCGATATCAATCCAAATAGATGCCGTTAAGTGAGTTCGTATCGCAGGGTGAAAGGAGGCAACTCCTTCCACAATAAGGAGTTCAGCAGATGGGACCACTTCAACAGGGCCGTAGGAGCTTGTGTGCCAGTTATATCGAGAAATGGAGATCGATTTCTTAAGGCGATGAGCGTTTACCGCACCAGTGAGCGCATCAACAAAGTGGTGATCAAATGGATTTTCCCATCCGTTATAGAGCTCATCCATATGAAGGGTTGTGCACTTATAGCGAAGTGAAAGGGCAGCACTTAAGTGCTCCGCAAGAGTTGTCTTACCAGCCCCCGCGGGGCCATCGATTGCAATGATGGGCCGCTGCGTGTCTTTACAGAGATCGAATAGCGCGTCGATGAGTTCCATACCAAGCGCTCCATCCCAATGCTGCCATTATCGTAAAAGCTATATAGAGCAGTGTAGTGAAGAGAAGACCTTGTGAGGCATAGAGTGCAACATATCCAGCATCAACAACGAGCCATAGTGGCCAACTGTCATATTTCTGATAGACCATAAGAAGTTGAGCTGCAATGCTTCCAAAGAGGAGTAGCGCATCAGGTAGGGCAGCTGCTGCTCCAATGTTTTTCAAGACTGGTGCAAGAGTCACAGTTGCAAGAAGAATGAGAAATATGGTGGCAGCGCGGTATTTATTTGCAAATGGTCCTGGCTTTGCGCCTGAAACTTCCCAGCCAAACCAGCCCGCAATAGCAGCGGCGATAAATACAAGTTGGAGCGCAGCACTTGCGAATAGATCGAACTGGATGAAGAAAACTCCATAAAGCCCACTACTCAGTGCCCACCATGGCCAAGTGATTCGCTTTCCTGTGATGCCAAGTCCCACACCAATAAAGGATGTGAGGGCAGCTATAAATTCGAGATAAGAAACCTCATAGCTCCACGCTGTGAAAAAGATTGATGACATATGACCCTCAATTCTCAATCCGCATTACCGGACTGGTCTAACGGTCGATCTCGATGGAGATCCTCTCAGCCACTGTGGCTCCCGTAGTCAAAACTCTAGCGCAAGCGTGTAAGAAAAGTTTGGATTACAGCCAAGGATGCTACGCGAGCCCTTCTCCATTGAGAGGTAGTAGCTCGCTTGGTGAATATGTCGTAGCCATTGGCTTCTACTTCATCAACTATTCCACAGTAGAGCTCGCTGGCTGCTCGAATGCATGGGCGCGAAATAGGGTCGAGATATTTAATGCCAGCATCCGCATTTGCCTGCAATTGGCGAACCCTTGCAATTTGGAACTTGATAAATTCAGTCAGTTGAGGGGTCATCTTCTTATTAAGAAGCTGTTCTTCCGTCACACCAAAACGCGCCATTTCATCTAGTGGCATATAGATGCGTCCACGATCAATATCCTCACCAATATCTCGGATGAAGTTCGCTAATTGAAAGGCTCTGCCGAGGTCAGAGGCGGCCTCAATAGCTCGCTCATCGCTATATCCAAGGATTGGCAGCATCTCTAAACCGATTACAACGGCTGAACCATAAACATACTTCATCAAGTCTTCATAGGTGTTATAGCGGGTGACAGTGAGATCCATCTCCATAGATTCCATAAAAGCTTCAAAATAGGAGATTGGAATGGAGAATTCTGTGACTGTGTGAGTGAGAGCTCGCCCAATGAGGTCTTCACTTTTTCCAACTTTGAGATCACGCAGAACTGTTGCTCCCCAAGTGCGAAGATGATCTGCTTTTTCTTGAGGAGTTAATGTTGAAGCGAGATCATCAACAATCTCATCGGCATAGCGTGCAAAGCCATAGAGTGCATGCACATGAGGTCGCTTCTTCTTAGGCAGAATTAATGTGGCGAGGTAGTAAGTCTTGCCGTGGAGCGCATTTAACCTTCTGCACTCCTCATAGGATGCTTGGAGCAAATCCTGCATTACTTCACCGGACCCACAATGCGCTCTGCAGCAAGGCGACCTGAGATGAGAACCATCGGAACTCCAACACCTGGTTGAGTTCCACTTCCTGCAAATACAACATTCTCAAAACCTGCCGCGATATTGCGTGGTCTAAATGGGCCAGTTTGGAAGAAGGTGTGTGCGCTTGCAAATGGTGCTCCACGCTCCATTCCCTGCGCCTGCCAATCTAATGGTGTGGTGATGGACTCCACTTCAATAGCATCGCCGAAACCTTCATAACCGCGAGCTTCAAGAGTGCGGATCATTTCATCTCGGTATGGACCTTTCTGAACGGTCCAATCAATGTCTGCATCAAGGTTCGGTGTTGGAAAGAGCACATAGTAAGAGTGCTTTCCAGCAGGAGCTAAGCTCGCATCGTCATGAGTTGGAACCGTGACCAACACCGATGGATCTGACATCAGCGTCTTCTTTGAGATGAGTTCATCAAAAACTCCATCCCATGACTCACCGAAATGGATATTGTGGTGGGCGATGTGGTCATATTTTCGTGATGAACCAACAAGCATCGTCACGCAAGATGGTGAGTATTTCAATCTCTTAATAGCCAGCGGCTCACGCTTGAGCAGGCTCTTCCAAACAACGGGAAGATCTGGGTTCATTACGATTGCATCGCACTCAAAGCGCTGACCCTTATCTGTGATTGCTGCCTTGACTCGTGAATTCTCGACTTCAAGAGAAGTCACCGATGTTCCATATTCAAACTTAACGCCATGCTTTGCTGCAGCTGCTGCTAATGCGCGAGGAACTGCATGCATTCCACCCTTGGGGAAGAAGACGCCATTTACAGAATCCATATAAGCAATCACTGCATAGATGGCGAGAGCTTGCTGTGGGCTTACACCTGCATACATAGCTTGGAAGGAGTAGACCTTCTGAAGACGAGGATCCTTAAGGAACTGATTGACCTTAGGAGAAAGCTTTCTAAACCCACCTAGAGCAATCAAGCGAGCAAGGTTTGGTGTAAGAAGGTTGAGAGGGGAGTCGATATTTCGATCAATAAAGTCATTCATCTCATACTTGTAGAGCTTGGTGACAAAATCAACATAATCTCTATAACCCTCGGCTTCTTTCGCTGAAACCTTTTCGCGGATCTCTTGCTCCATCGCACTTGTGTCTGCATGAACATCAATTTGCGATCCATCAGCATAGAAAGCGCGATAGAGAGGCGAGACAGGCATCAACTCAAGCCAATCCTTCATATCTTCGCCAACGGCACTAAATGCATCTTGAATGAGGGATGGCATTGTCAAAACTGTTGGTCCAGTGTCGAACGCGTATCCGTCCTTACTCAGCAAGCCATTGCGACCACCTGGAACGCTTTCGCGTTCAATCACAGTGACATCGCGTCCAGCGCCTGCAAGGCGAAGAGCTGCACTTAATCCTGCAAGACCTGCTCCGACTATGACTACCTTCTGAGATGGACCCTTAATACGAGTTGCCATTATGCACTTCTCTTTACTGCGCTCAGCGCTATGTAGGTGAGGAACTCTCGTGCCTCTGGGGATATTGCAGGGGATTTAATTGCTTCAAGCGATTGGTTGGTAAGTTTTTCGATGAGGTTTTCAACGCGCTCAACCGCGCCAGAATCGATGATAAGTCCGCGAAGCTCTTCAATCTTCGCTGGTGAGATATCAGGGGAGCCAAGATGAAGGAGGAGTTCTTCGCGCTTGGAGCTTTCTAGATTATCGAGAGTCATCGCAATCAGAACGGTTCTTTTGCCTTCACGAAGATCATCTCCAGCAGGTTTGCCTGTGACAGCAGGATCACCAAATATTCCGAGCATGTCATCCCTTAATTGGAAGGCTTCACCTAGTGGCAATCCATATGCAGAGAGAGCTGCAAGGAGTTCAGAATGATTATCTGGTCTTCCAATAACTGCACCGATATGAAGCGGTCGCTCAATTGTGTACTTGCCAGACTTATATCGAGCAATTCTTAATGATCTCTCAACGCTATATGTGTGCTCACCAGCTTCTCTGACATCCAAATACTGACCTGCCATTAACTCAACTCGCATTTCATCATGAATGCGTTGTGCTGCAAGCAGTGAAGGAGTTGGAATGGAAGAGGTGTTGAGCATCTGGTCCGACCAGACAAGAGCAAGATCTCCCAATAGCACAGCTGCAGCTTCGCCAAATTGTTCAGCAAGGCCATTCATTGCATTTGATTGATGAAGATTTTCAAAGTGTCGGTGGATTGCAGGTTTGCCTCTTCTAGTATCAGAACCATCCATCAAATCGTCATGGATCAGGGCACATGCTTGTAGGAGCTCAAGACTGGATATTGCTCTGATTGCTTCACGAGTTGGAGTGAAACCAGATGCGAGAAGACCCGCATATGCAAAAAGTGGTCTCAATCGCTTTCCACCATCGAGGAGGAATTCATCGAGGGCATCACACACTGGGACGAGTTCTGAGGCGATATCTGTCAGGTATGAGCGCTGACCAGAAAGGAAGGCTGACAGTTCTGCTCTGATTTCTCCACGGACCTGCTCGATGGTCGATTTCACCTCTGTACTCACGCGGCAACGGTACCCTGTGACGGTGGACAAGCGCATGGCGAGATTAGAGAAGGGCCTTACCTTCTCCTTTGAATTCTTCCCACCCAAAGATGAAGAGGGTGAAAAGCGCCTGTGGAGCGCCATTGCCAGCCTTGATTCCATCAAGCCCGATTTCATCTCTGTAACCTACGGCGCAGGAGGCTCAACGCGAGATCGCACCATCAAGATCACTTCAGAAATTACAGCTCGCACATCTGTTCCCACCGTCGCCCACCTGACCTGCGTTGGTTCGACTCGCGATGAACTGGTTGAGATATTAGGTAAGTATCGTGAAGCAGGAATTACGAGCATTCTGGCGCTACGAGGCGATCCTGTGGGAGGCCCTCGAGCTCCATGGGTGACAACACCTGGCGGTTTTGATCATGCAGATCAACTTGTCGAATTGGCACAAGAAGTTGGCGGCTTCACAATCGGAGTGGCTGCATTTCCAGACGGACACCCAGCCTCTAACGGGGACTTTGATAAAGATATTGAAGTACTTATTGAGAAAGAGAAGAAGGGTGCATCTTTTGCAACCACTCAATTCTTCTTTGACGCAGATAGATGGAGCGCACTTGTTGAAAAACTCGCCGCTAAAGGCTCAACACTTCCGGTTATTCCAGGAATTTTGCCTGTCACCAATGTGAAGCAACTCAACCGAATGGCAGAACTCACCGGCACACCAATTCCATCTACTATGTTGGATGCACTCAACCGAGTGAGTGAGAACCCAGAAGATGTTCAGAAGCTGGGGGTTGAAATTGCAATTGAACTTTGCGAAAAACTTATCGCAGCTGGTGCACCTGGTATTCACTTCTACACCATGAATACATCAACTGCTACACGCGAAGTATTCGAAGAGATTAAGCGCCACCGATGATTGGGTATAAAGAGTTTGCTAAACGCTGGAGTGAGCTCCATGGTGGGGCAGAAGTTGAAGGTGTAGTTGCTGCTTGGCTGAGAATTTCTTATGCGATTGTCAGACCAATGGCATTTTTGAGAATCTCTCCAAATTTCCTCACATTTCTCGGCCTTGCATCAGCAGGTGTCATGCTGTGGGCTGAGTATCTCTACCAAATACTTCTCTTACTAATCTTCTCACTCATTTGCGATGGTTTGGATGGATCACTTGCCATCTATCGCAATCGAGTTTCACCCATGGGAAATCTCTATGACTCGATTGCCGATCGCCTCAGCGAAGGATGTTGGCTGATTACAACGAATTGGATGGGAGTACCACCAGGGTGGGCTCTAGCTATCTGGGTCGCAGCTTCAACTCAAGAATATGCACGAGCTCGACTTGCCTCACTTGGGTACTCAGAAATTGGCGTTGTGACTCCCACCGAGCGACCTGTGAGGGCGATTTTTGTTGCTGCAGTGATATTTCTGTATCTCTATGACAGTCCCTACATTACTGAAGTAGCTATTGGCTTCTTCGCCCTACAGTTCATCAGTTTTGTCATGGTGATGAAGATGGCTCGCTTTATCGTGAAGTAGAGAGGATGGCATTTGCCACCATCTCAGCACTGAGTCCGACCAGTGGTAATCCACCACCTGGGTGTGCGGATCCACCAACACAATAGAGGTTTGAGATGGGGGAGCGATTGCGTGCTCTCAGAAATGCAGCGCGAGGTCCATTACTTGATGTGCCATAGATAGAACCACCAGGTGCCATCACTGACTCTTGCAAATCAAGTGGGGTACGAATTTCCAATACTTCTAAGCGGCTGCGAATAGAGATACCTTGCGACTCAATTTGATCGATAATCGAATTTGCATACTGCTTGGCAAAATCTGAATCACTCCAATCAAAACCATCAGCAGGGTTGGTGCTGTGTCGAGGGGCATTGACCAGAACAAAGATTGCTTCATGCCCTGGGCTCTTGACCATTTCTGGGTCATGAGGGGAGCAGAGATATATTGCAGGTTTTTCAACTGGTTTGCGTGATGTGAATATCGCATCAAATTCTGCATCATAATTTTCTGGAAAAAGAATAGTGTGATGAGCAAGCGGCTTTTCATCTGTCGGCTTAAGACCAAGAAGCAGAGAGAAGCCCGCAAGTGATGGTTCTAGCCCCGAAAGTTGCTTGCGCACTCTTTTGACCTTACGGTGATTGCTTCTGATAAGAGAGTTATAAGTCAACCCTGCGTCCGCATTAGAGATAACAATATCTGCGTTGATTTTCTCTCCGTCGTGAAGTTCTATACCAGTAGCTGTAGAACCCTTAAGGGTTATCTCCTTGATAGGGGAGTTAAGGTGAATTCTCACACCAAGCTTTTCGCATCTTTCAGTGATGCGCTCTGAAAGAGTGCCGATTCCACCTTTGATATGCCACGCTCCGAATGCTTCTTCAATAAATGCAATTGTAGAAAGCACTGCTGGTGCCTTGCGGGGATCGGATCCGCTATACGTGGCATATCGATCCATAATTTTCGAGAGATACGGGCTTTGAATTGCAAAATCTCTCAGAGTTGCACGAGGGGCGATGATGCGTAAATCACGGAATATGTGTCTGCGCTTAAGAAGTGCTAAAGGAGTGGTGAGCTCAGATTCAACAAATGGCTCACGAGCAACACCCCACATCGCTTCTGCACGAATAAGAAGTCGATTCCACTCAGCCGCAGCTTCTGCTCCCAAGGAGGAAGTGATGCTTTCAAGGGTTTGCTTGCGGGATAGATTTGAAAAGATAACTTGGGTGCCATCATGAAAGCGGTAGTCGAAGGAAGGATCGACAGCTTCGATTTCAAGCACCTGACCCATATGGGCACCTGTGCGCTGAAAGAAATCACGATACACAGCTGGAATTGTGAGAAGAGAAGGACCGGTATCGAATGCATATCTGCCAATCCACTCAGTTCTACATTTTCCTCCTGTGCGATCTGAAGCTTCATAGATGCTCACGCTATGACCTGCGCGAGCAAGGCGTGCTGCAGCACACATTCCTCCGATGCCAGCTCCAATCACAACAATGTTCTTGGGCTCTTTGACCTTGCCAACATGACCTGTCACAGAGTGCGTCCCTTCCATTGTGCTTGTCGCCGATTTCTCCACGAATAGTAGAGGAGATAGAGCATGAAGGTTGCAGAAGCTGGGTGGAGGAAGCTGTCTCTAAGAGAAGATCGAGAGGCAAAGGCTGCAATGAGTCTAGTTCCAATAATTGCACTTAAAGATGCAAGAGCAAAAAGATTTCCAAAGAATGAGTAGATGAGCGGAATTATTGCTGTTGCAATAAAGAATACTGAAGTGAAGATAGATCCGATCAACCCACCAAAGGCAAGATGGAGAGATTTTCCGTAGCCAGATCGAAGATCTTTAAAGGATTGATACATACGGGTAGCGGCAAGCTGACTGCCATCAATCACAGATCCCTTATACCCGTGGCGCACAAAGGATCGGCCTAGTTCAATATCATCCAAGACTTTATTGAAGACTGACTCAAATCCACCTGAAGAGACAAGCGCATCTTTGCGCATCACCATAAACTGGCCATTTGCAACCACTGTCGCTTGAAGCGGAAACTTCTCAGCTCCACGCAGAAGGAGAGTGCTCATCCATGACCACTGCAGTAGTGGCTGTATCAATCTTTCGGACCAGCTCATCGCAATTTGATGTGGATATGGCGAAACAAAATCTAACTTCAGATCTTCAAGACTGGCGATAGCACGAGAGATTGCATCTACTCCAAAAGAGACATCAGCATCAACTGAAATGATGTAGGTGGATTCGTGAGCAAAACTCAGACCGTGATGAAGAGCTCCCACTTTGCCTATCCATCCTTGAGGCAACTCTGGGGCGGAAATTACCGCAATCTGTGGTGATTGGAGCGATTGAGCCAACTCTAGAGTTCTATCTGTCGAGCCATCATTAATGACAAGGACTTGGTAATCCTTCAGAAACATCTGCTGCGCTAGTTCTTTCAGAATTCGTTCAATATTTCCTTCTTCATTTCTGACTGGAAGAAGTATCGTCACTTTCTCTGATATTTCACGCGCAGCAGATGGTCTTCGCATGGTAGCTAAATTGATAAGCGCAAGCATGAGTAGCGCATTGTTGAGAAGGAAGATAATCAAAAGCATTGAAGTATTTAGGCTTCGCCTAGAGCGCTTTTGAAAATGTATGGGATTGCTAGAGCGCCGTAAACAGTGAAGGCGAAGATAGCTAGACCAGGGCGATCGAAGAAGAAGAGATTTCCAACAAGTCCTGAGAAACCAACCCAAGAGAGAAGAATTGTCACGGCTCGAAGACTTGCACTCTCTCGTCTGCGTTCAAATGGGAGAACGAGATTGAGAAGAGAGATGATTGCACACCCCGCTAGAAGCCATCCAAATAAATTGGAGAGTGGAATCTCTGGTGAAAATGGAACATGGGAACCGTCAACGGTCCAGTGCCAGCGACCTGCTGAGACCATGAGTGGATCTAGAAAGAGATCCCATGCTGCAAGGAGCGCCCCACCATAGAGAAATGTCCAGCGCATGGTGACTCTGCGAGCTGCGCAGAGAACGGGATGAACCATCATCACCCATGCAAAGGGAACAACCAAAGGAACTCCAAAGATTGCCACTCCAAGAGATGGGTCGTAGTAGTACTCACCAAATGGCCAACCACTCTTCACACCTAAGAGCTCGATGAAGTATCCAAAGAGAACAGTGATTGGAAAATATCGAAGAAGATACTTCACACCATATGAAAGGTAAGCGTGGAGGAGCATTGAAGTTGCACCGACATAAATAGTTGCAATTGTGACCACTCGAAGGAGTTCACCTTCAATCAGTGGATATGCAATTTGAAGAAGAATTGTTAACCCAAGAGCGCCACCTAGAGCCACTCGTGCTCGCTGGGAGATGCCATGGCGGCGTCTGCGAGGTGTGAAATGCCTAATGGACATGAGGAAATTCTGCCGTATTAATGAGGTCAAAACGAGCAAAGAGCTCTTCGCTATACCAATCAAATTTCTTTGTATTCTCAATTGCCACGCGGTGAGGAGAGTTCTTGTATGCAAAATCACGGAGAGCGCTCTCTGACTTCCAGAATGAGAGGGTTCCTTGAAGTCCTATTGGAGCCTCACCAATACCTATTGCTGCAATGAGCCCAGGCTGTGCGTGAAGATCTTCCACAACTGGAGGAATAGAACGCCAGAAGCGAATTGCTTGGCTCCACTTAAGTCGGGCACGAGTAATTGCAACGACAGGGCCATTAGTGCGAGGTTCTGATGAAACCGCAAAGGGTTCACGCTTGGACCACTTGCCGTGGGAGGAGACAGGATTGAGAAGATATCTCTCAAGTTTTCGAGAGCGCTTTCTCCATCCAGATATGAATTTTGAATTATCGACTACTTCCTGGTCTTGCGCCACGATGAGTATTGCCCATTGGTGAAGATTTGAATCAGAGGGAGTGAAGGTTGTTCCAGAACCAGTTCCCATCAGCTTTGCAAAACTCACACCTGGAATAGAACGAGCTTTTCGGCGAGCAAAAGCCATCTGTAAAAAAGCTAAAGGAATAGAGCGAGTTGGAATCTGTGCAAGATAGACCGCAGTCTGTTCCATCACAGCCCCGCCTTGCGCTCAATGAGATCCCATTTATTTCCATACTTATCTTTGAAAACTACAACTCTGCCAAAACTTTCATTGCGAGGTTTCTCAATGAATTCCACCGAATGGCTTAGGTATTGATCGTAAGTTTCCTGAAAGTTATCTGTGTAGAGGAAGAACCCGACGCGCCCTCCAGTGGAATTTCCAATCGACTTACTCTGTTCTTCATTAGCTGCTCGAGCCAGAAGAATCTGAGCTCCTACTTTACTCGGAGCAACTACAACCCATCGCTTATCTGGAGAGAGCTCGGTATCTTCAATGAGAGTAAACCCCAAATCAGTTACATAATGCGAAATAGCGGAATCGTATTGATCCACAACTATTGTGATCATGCCTAGGGTCTTCATCGTTAGTCTCCGACTCTTGATGGTTGAGCCTGTGTGGCGCGAATCAGTTCAGCAAATGATGTTGGAAAAACTCCATGAGGGTGACCTGCTGCTGCCCACACAACTTCATAATCTTCCAGAGCTTGATCAATCAAAGTGATATCTGGTTGATTGATCCAGCCGAGAGGGGAGACTCCGCCAATTGAAAAGCCAGAAAATTCCTTCACAAATTGAGCATCGACTCTCGCGAGCTCAGCGCATCCAAGCGACTGAGCAACTAGCTCTGTATCAACACGATGGCGTCCGCTAGTAATAATTAAGAGAACCTTCTCATCTGGCGTCTTAAATATGAGGGAGGAGGCAATTTGGCCAACTTCTATTCCAAGAGAAGAGGCAGCATCCTGGGCTGTGCGGGCACTCTCGCCGAGCACAGTGATTGGGCCTTCGATAGAGAGCTCTGCCATCGCTGCAGCGACTCGCTTAACGGGAGCCTTCTCGAGGATATGTTCCATAGAGGAGCACTTTAGGGGATAGGTTTCCACTGTGAATACTGACCGAGAGCTTGGATTAAAAGCCCGTAAAGCTCTTTGGGCCTCCTTCTTCCTCATGGGAGTAGTGAATATGGCGTGGGTTCCGCGCATCCCTGAGATCAAAGAGAACCTTGGAATCAATAACGGTCAATTCGGCTTCATCTTTCTTGGCTCAACCATTGGAGCACTTCTTGCAGGCCAGATAGGTGGACGAGTTATTCATCGTGTCGGCACAAAGATAGTTCTCACATTTTCATCACTTGTCTTTCCGGTGGGCTTAATTATTATGGGATGGGCAAGCGATCCCTGGGTCCTCTTCATTGGTTTAGTGTTGATGGGCTTTGGAATCGTCGTGACTGATATTTGCGATAACGCTCAAGCTGTTGAAGTAGAGAAGATAATCAACAAAAAGTGCATGACCTCTTTTCATGGTGCTTGGAGTTTGGGCTCCTTTATCACCACAATATTCGGTGGTGTGATGGCAGCTCACATTTCGCCTCAAGCAAACTTCACAATTATTGGAGTTGTCTCTTTAATACTTTTTATTCCAACCAATATGGCGATGCTGCCTGCAACCTTAGATGGTCACCGTGGAGATGGCACAGTCGAAACCAAGGGAACTATTCCATGGTTTGGAAAAGATGTTGTCATTCTCTGGCTGATTGCCGGCGGGTTACTGACAAGCATGATTGCAGAAATGTCTGCCAGTGATTGGAGCGCAATTCTGCTCAATGAAAATATGGGAATTGGACCGGGCCTTTACGCCAGTGGATTTGCTTGCTTTGCACTCGCCATGATTGTTGTTCGATTTACTGGAGATCGCATCATTGAGAGATTTGGCGCAAGACGGACAGTGCGCTTCGGCGGTTACGTTGGTGGAACCATTTGGCTCATATGTTTAGCAATTGCAATTCCGCTCTCATCACATGCAAAAATCCCTGCTCTCATCATTATGAATATTGGATTTATCGCTGCTGGACTAGCAATCGGCCCGATGTATCCATCCTTTATTCTCGCCGCATCTCGTCTTCCACAATTTGCCGCACCAGTTGCAATTGCACGTGTTGGCCTCATTGGCATCGCTGGCATCTTTGTAGGCCCAACGCTTACCGGGTTGATAGCAGAGGCCACCTCGCTATCGTGGGCAATGCTCTACCCAATAGGTGCCTTATTCCTTGCTGGTTACCTCTCCAAGGCGATTAAGACAGAAGCAACTCCTGTAACAAAGTAAAGGTTGCTACTAGAAGCAGGAGAGTGGCAAAAGATTTACGCAAGAGCGCTGGTGATGAGACTCTGCCAAAATGTAGATCGGA
>CALEZA010000098.1 GCA_937927965.1 uncultured Candidatus Planktophila sp. | reverse complement strand
ATACGAGATACCACTGTGTGACTGGAGTTCAGACGTGTGCTCTTCCGATCTTTACCAAATGCATGAGATGCGATGAGAAGTGCCTTTGGAGAATGAGTTGAAACCAATTGAGAGAGAGCATCTGCTGACGCTGCTACTCCATGCTGGGCAAAGTCAGATGATTCAACAACAATAGCTTTTGCAATTGGTCCTTGATTAACCGTTGCAGCCAAGGCTGCTCCAGCACCAGGTGCTGCAAGAACTACAGCAGTTACTTCGCCGATTCGAGCTGCTGCAGTAGCTAGCTCTGCAGTTGTCTTTGTTGCCTTATCGCCTGCAAAATCGGCAAGAATAAATACTGTGCTCATATCAACTTCTTCTCTGCTAGGAACTCAACAAGAGCGCTTCCGCCATTGCCTTCATCTGTGACCTTCATACCTGCAGCTCGTGGTGGGCGTGGAGTTGCATCATTGACAACAGACCATGCACCATCTACTGCCACACCAACAGAGGCTAAATCTCTGCTTTCAATACTTTTCTTCTTTGCAGCCATAATTCCTTTAAAGGATGGATAACGAGGTTCATTGATTTTCTCAACCACGCTAATTACTGCAGGCAGTGCAGCTGAAATTTCATCCACTCCTGCCTCTGTTACGCGGGTGATAGAAACTTTTGATGCTGCGGGATCTACCGTTACAGCTGATGCAAATGTTGCCTGAGCCCATCCGAGGCGAGCGCTAATCATTGCTGGAACAACGCTCATGCGAGCATCTGTTGACTCAGTTCCGCAGATAACTAAGTCATATCCTCCATCTTTAATTACCTGTGCAAGAACTTTTGAAGTGGTGAGCGCATCAGCGCCAGCAAGTGCTGAATCTGTAATGAGGATTGCATCGTTTGCTCCCATAGATAGGGCCTTACGAACTGCATCAGTTGCACGCTCTGGACCCATAGAGATCACTGTGATGGAGTGAGCAGCGCCCTCTCCCTCGTTTCCACCATGAGCCTCAGCAATTTTCAGCGCTTCTTCAACTGCATATTCATCGAGATCATTGAGCACTGCATCAACGCTTTCACGATCAAGACGCCCATTGACCATCTTCTTCTCAGCCCATGAATCTGGGACTTGCTTTACGCAGACAGCTATCTTCATAGGCCAGATGTTACTGGTGGGTAGCCATCCCCACAATACGAACGCTCCTATAAATGAATAGATTCTTTGCAGATTTTTTCAGCAAATCATGGCAATTATCGCTCTCTCGCAAGGCAGACTACCCCCATGCATCCAGCCGATCCGAGAACTCTTGGTGCGACCCTTACTGAGGGTGGCTGCAACTTTGCAATCTGGACCAATGCAGCCGATGCCGTGGAGCTCTGCCTCTTCAATGAGGTCAATGGCAAGTTGGTAGAGACCCGCTTTGCTCTCTCCCATCGCAATGGGCCAATTTGGCACGGATATCTTGCAGGCGTTCGAGCAGGACAACGCTATGGATATCGCGTCTATGGACCTTGGGCTCCAGAGCACGGTTCACGATTTAATGCAGCAAAGTTATTAATAGATCCATACACCCATCAGCTCGATGGAGCTGTCGAGTATGTGCCTGAAATCTTTGCTCATGTGGCACTCGATGGAACTGGAGCGGGAGACACAACAATCCGCGATGATCGAGATAGCGCTGGCTTTGTTCCATATTCAGTTGTGACAGATCACTCCCCTCGTGAAATTCACCGACCACTCACATCCTGGACTTCTACAGTTATTTACGAAGCACATGTTCAAGGACTGACAGCAAAGAACACACGAATTCCTGTTGAGGAGCGTGGAACATATAAAGCGCTGGGGCATGAATCGACAATTGCACACCTACAGCATCTAGGAATCACAGCGCTGGAGCTTCTTCCTATCCATGCTTATGCAACAGAACCTGCAATTTGGGATCGTGGTCGAAAGAACCATTGGGGCTATAACGCAATCGCGTTTACAGCTCCACATAATGAATATGCAGCAACGAATGATCCAGTTACTGAACTTCAGTGGTCCGTAGATCGCCTTCATGAAGCAGGTATTGAGGTCTATCTCGATGTTGTCTATAACCACACAGCTGAGGGTGGAGTCGGTGGACCTACTCTCTCCTTTAAGGGAATTGATAACAAAGCTTGGTATCGACAAGATGCTCAGGGAAATTATGTTGATGTGACAGGGTGCGGAAATACTCTTGCAGCAAGCAATCCGCATGCAGTTCGCCACATTATTGACTCTCTCCGCTGGTGGGTTGAAGTGATCGGTGTTGATGGATTCCGTTTCGATCTCGCAACCGCTCTCTACACAAGTAATTCAGCCTTTAACTCATCACTTATGTCTGCCATTGAATCTGACTCAGTCCTTCGTAACTTTAAGATGATTGCAGAGCCTTGGGATATATCTCGCTATTCACTAGGAGATTTTCCACATCCATGGCGTGAATGGAATGATCGATATCGAGATTCTCTACGCCAGTTTTGGTTGGGAGATCTAGCGCGTGGTTACGGTGAAGGAGTCTCAGATCTTGCATCAGGCATCAGTGGATCGTCTGACATCTTCTACTACCGCGGACCGACCTCTTCGATTAACTTTGTCACAGCGCACGATGGATTCACTCTTGCTGATTTGGTGATGTATTCAGCCAAGCGCAACGAACCTAATAAAGAAGATAACCGTGATGGAGCAAGTGATAACCGCTCATGGAATCTTGGAGTTGAAGGTCCTTCAGATGATCCACTGATAGTCGCTCATCGTCATTCACTTAAGAAATCAATCATGGCAACACTTTTACTCTCTGCTGGTGTCCCGATGATCACCATGGGTGATGAAATCTCTCGCACCCAGAATGGTTCCAATAACTCTTACTCCATGCCGCGTGAGATGCGAGTAGAGATTGAAGATAGCGTTGAAACCTTTATGGGGGGTTGGGCTAATAAGTGGGAGCTCAATGAGCTTGAGCTAGATATGAGAGAGGCTGTTGCGGAACTCGCTCGCATTCGAAAGACCTATCTTGCAGATGTTGCTGCGGAGTTCTTCACGGGAAGAATTGATTTAGGAACTCAGAGAAAAGATATTGCATGGTTTAGTCTCGGTGGAAGAGAGATGACTGAAGATCATTGGAGCGATGGCGATAAGCGAAGTCTCACGGTCTTTATTGATGCAGGTCCCGATCGTGGTTTATTACTTCTATTGAACTCGTCAAAAGAGCAGACACAATTTGCACTGCCAGATTCAAAATGGGGATCGAGTTTCCGTCGAATTTTCGATGCAGCCTCCCCTGTGACTTTGCATGAACCGCAGATTCAATTGCCTGAAGCAAAGGTTTTAGTTGAACCACATTGTGCACAGGTATGGCTCGTTACACGCCACTAACCCCTGCATGTGAGCAGTACTAGTGCGTATCCTGCTGAAGAGAATATATTTCGCGAGTGCTAGCAATTATCGCTCCAGGTCAAGGAGCTCAAACTCCAGGAATGCTCGCTCCTTGGATTGAGGATGCAGAGGCAAAAGAGTTATTAATCCAATGGTCAGATGCAATAAGTCTTGATCTCCTCCACCTGGGTGTTCATGCAGATGCAGAAGAGATTAAAGACACTGCCAATGCCCAACCCCTTATCGTGGCAGCGGGTTTGCTCAGTGCTCGCGCCCTCAATGCTCATGGAAAGTTTTCTCTGGTTGCAGGTCATTCCGTCGGTGAGATTACAGCTGCTGCAATCGCAGGAGTTTTAACTCCCCTCGATGCGATGAAATTGGTACGAACTCGCGGCGTTGAGATGGCGAAAGCAGCAGCGATAGCTCCTGCTGGAATGGCAGCTGTGTTGGGAGGAGAACGAGAAATAGTTCTCAAGGCAATTTCTGACTTAGGGCTAGTGGCCGCTAATGACAATGGCGGCGGACAGATTGTTGCCGCTGGAGATTTAGAGGCACTTGCGGCTCTTGCACCCGATGGTGCTCGCGTAAGAGCTCTTGCTGTTGCTGGAGCATTCCACACCTCTTATATGCAACCTGCGGTCGAGCCGATGCGTGCACTTGCTGCTTCAATTGCTGTAACAGATTCATCTGTCGGTGTGCTCTCCAATAAAGATGGAACAGTCCTTCATTCTGGTCGTGAAATCCTCGATCGGATTGTCAATCAAATAGCTAATCCAGTTCGCTGGGATCTCTGTATGCAGACACTAGAAACCGAAGGTGTCAGCGGTGTGATTGAGGTTGCTCCCGCTGGAACGCTAGTGGGGTTAATTAAGCGTGCAGCACCATCTATCGAACAATATGCGCTGA
>CALEZA010000097.1 GCA_937927965.1 uncultured Candidatus Planktophila sp. | reverse complement strand
GGATTTTCCTATCCTAGATAAGTATGAAAAATTACACCCAGGCAAAATAAGCGACCTCAAGTCAGATTATTACGACAACGACGAAGACTGGATAAGCGGAGAAATATCGCTCACCGAAGCTCAAATAGAAGTCCTTCAGGTCCTGATTGATTCTGTGAATCAGTGGCATACCGAAGCCTCACCTTTCTTCTCTGGAATGAAACCCTCCTGGCTCTATCGGATACTCGTTGATGATTGGGATAAGAATGACGAGAAGGGGCTTGAGCAATTTAGAAGTTCTGCTGATTGGTGGCTAGATGATCCAAATAGGGGCGAGCTCCCAATGTGGAATCTCATTACAGATCGTGTAGTGGATGAGTTCGACGAAGATTCTTTCTTGGTTGAATCATTTTATGAGATGGGTTCAAGCGACGATATTCTCGGTGCTCTCAACTTCTTCTTTCAGGTAGGCTCCCCTTATCATCAGGATGATTATTTCAATACTGAAGAAGAGCCATCGGAAGAAGAGATGGAAGAGATTCAACAATTCTTCGCATCAGACCGAGTCCTCTGTGATTTTAAGAGATTCTATGACGAGCATAAGCATGAGTGGGAAGCTTAGATGAGATATTTCGCACGCGAACTCAATGATGGCTCACTCGCACCTGGCCTCTATCGCTTTGAGGTGGGGGAGAACTCCATGATTGAGCAGTATTGGAGCGATGGATGGCACCATGATGATCAAGCAAAGGTAGTGGGTTGGCTCATTCTGGGTGAGAATGATTTGAAGGAGCTCTCACTCGATGAAGCAATGCTTCATCGCCCAGATGCCTTTGATTCACCACGAGCAGACTTTGTTCACCCTCGCACAACACCAGGGGAGAGCAGCGGCGGAGAGGAGTATCGCCCAGGTTATAAAGTCATCTTCGTTGGTAGCTCACTTATTGGAGCTAGCTTTGGCGAAGATGCTTACAACGCGGCAGTGGAATTCCTTCAAGCCAAATCAGATGCTGGAAAGATCAAATGCTTTAAGTGGTGGTGTGAGAAGTGCAAGACTATGCCATTTGAGCAGGGGGATTCTCCCGAAGGACATGTCATTGAGGTCTCTATCCCCAATGTATTAAAGATTTCAGAAGGGCAGGAGGTTGATTGGATTTGGGATGACCCCGAATCAGATTGGGCTAAGAGCCGTGGTATCAGAGCAGCTCAAGAGTTCCAGTCACTTGTCGATCGCAAGTCACGCCCTAACTGGAAGATCATCATCAAGAGAGATTGGTGTCTTAACCGTTTTTGTGCGGAAGAGATGATGGAACATCAGGCGTTTCATCTGCCCACCACCCAGTTGCTTCAACCACTTCTCTTGGGAGGTAGAAATGAGACTTAAGGAATTCGCCTGAAAGTTTTATTTTGACTAGTCCAGGGATGGCTTTTCCTTGGTTGAAGAGAGTGCTCGCCTCATGAAGTGCTTTACTAACTCCGTCTAACCCTGGTTGAGCCAAAGGAGGGAATAAACCAAAGACAATGTAATCAAGTCCATTGTATGGCTCTGGATGGAGGAGGACATACAAGTTGACCACTTCGCCAGGTGCTCCATGCTTACCGGTGTAGTCAGGAACTAGAAGTGCAGGAAAGTCTCTCTCTTGAATTCCCTTTTCATCCATCAAGAATGCGAGAAGCCCTGCTTTATCAGCACCATCTTCAAAAGTAAGAACTTTGAGAGCTGTTCGCTCCCAGTGAGTGAACTTCATAAGCAATCCTTCAGGATCGCCCTTGCCAATCAAAGCATCCATCAACGGCAGCGGAATAAGAATCTGTGAAATTAAATTCTTGCCCGCATACTCAGAAGGATCGGCATCTTGAGGAAGTATTCCAACTTTCTTATCGTTTCCCATGAGCATGGTATCGAGCGCCCACTTGGAGAACTTATCTGGTTGCAAGAAGAGGGCACCCATCTGCCTAATTTGAGCATCAACTTCTGATGGCATCTGTTCAGGTGAAATCCGCATATCTACATATGTCGGTGCTGCTAGCTCGGGTTGCTTCTTGCTGAAAAGTCCCACGATTCCTCCTACAGGTATGAGAGAAGGGTAGACAGATAACTGCCAGTTGTCAGCAGTCGGATGAGCGACCTGAATGGTCCTGACTGATATCTGACCATGGACTTACCTCGGATATTTGTCAGTGCTCGCCTGTATTCTCTCAAGTGTTAAAAAGCTCCAACTCACGCCTTAAAAGGAGGCCACCGCAAAGAATCTATATCTCGTTCACTCCGATCAATATGCGAACTGGATCTTTGATCCTTCGCACCCCACTCAGGGTCGCCGCTTTATCAAAGCTCGTAATGAGTTACTACTTGCAATAGCAAGTGGTGGTGGAGAAGTAATTGAAGTTTCTCCACGCTCTGCAACTATCGAAGAGCTCTCACGAGTCCATAGCCCTGACTACATCCAGGAAGTCCTCACATCACACCGCACCTCTCAATGGTCTGGAGCTCGTCCAGATCTCGCAGAGCTCTCTGCTCTCTTTGCAGGAGGCACTCTCACGGCACTTTCACTGCTTTTAGAGGGAGTAACTAAGACTGCTGTGCACTTTCCTGGTGCTAAACACCATGCTCAATATGACTACTCATCAGGATTCTGCATCTTTGCAGACTTTGCACTTGCTGCAGATATTGCAACAAAAGATCACGGAAAGAAAGTGGCAATCCTTGATATCGATGCCCACCATGGAGATGGCACGGAAAATCTCACAGCAGATAACCCATCCATCCTCACTTACTCCATCCACGAGAAAGGAATATTTCCTGGGACAGGTAATGAAAGTGATCCATCAAGAAGTATCTATAACGCACCACTTGCCTCACGCGCAGGTGATGATGCACTTCTCCATGCAGTCATGGAGTTTGCAGAGCTCACAAAACACTTCGGCGCAGAACTCATATTCGTGGCATGTGGAGCTGACGCTCACGCAGAAGACCCACTCTCATCCCTCACATACTCAACAGAGGGATATAGAGCAGTTGCTCAATACCTGAGAGAGGTATTTCCAGACCATCCCATCTTGATGGGAGGAGCTGGGGGATATCTCCCAGACACAAGAACACCAGAGGTCTGGTCGACCTTTGCGAATGCACTCAATCACTCATTCAACTAATAAAGGAGAAAGAAATTATGTGGCTATTTACCAATACAGGCTTTATCAGCGCAGTATCCAATGGCAAGGATTTGATGGTCCGCTCACGCGATCTGGAATCTCTAGAACCTCTAGCTGAGTCTGCAAAGACTGAGATCATCAAGACACCTCAGAACGATTACCCCTACAGAGTCATTGTGACCCATGAACTCTTTGCGAAGTGGGTTGCTCACATGGCTCAGAACATCGACTACACAAACTTCAAGTCAGAGGTGGCAGCAACAAGAGGCTATGACTTCGCACATCCACTGATGAAGGTGTGGAGTGCGATGCATGAGGTGGAGGATGACGGGGCGAGGAGTTAAGCCTCTCTTACTCCTTGAATCTCAATCATTTCAGTGCCTAGAACCTCATCTGCAGCAACATC
>CALEZA010000096.1 GCA_937927965.1 uncultured Candidatus Planktophila sp. | reverse complement strand
TTTCCCTACACGACGCTCTTCCGATCTCCTTCATGATGGATGCCTATACAGAAGATGAGGCACCTAATGCCAAGGGTGAGATGGAAAAGCGTGCTGTGATGAAGTTTGATCACCGCATTGCACCTGTCAAAGCTGCTGTTCTTCCGCTCTCACGAAATGCTGATCTCTCTCCAAAGGCTCGCGATCTTGCAGCACAGCTGCGAAAGAATTGGAACATCGACTTTGATGATTCTGGTGCTATCGGTCGTCGCTATCGCCGTCAGGATGAAATCGGAACCCCTTACTGCATCACTGTTGACTTCGAAACACTCGATGACAATGCAGTCACTATTCGCGACCGCGACACAATGGCTCAAGAGCGCATCAGCATTGATCAAGTTGAATCTTGGCTTGCTCCTAAGCTTCTCGGTTGCTAAAACACCTTGCTTAAGCCACTCGCTCTTCCGCTTCGGGACGGGGTCCATCAGGTAGATCCACCTGTGGTCCTTGCTCCGATGGCAGGCATCACCAATGCACCCTTTAGACAGTTATGTCGTGAACAAGGTGCTGGACTCTTTGTCTCAGAGATGGTGACTGCGCGGGCACTCTTGGAGCGAGTTCCAGATACGCTCCGCATGATTGAACCAGGTCCTGGTGAGTGGCCACGAAGTGTTCAGCTCTATAGCGTTGATCCTCATCACATGTCTGAAGCTGTCAAAATGATTGGTCGTGAAAACTTAGCTGATCACATCGATATGAATTTCGGCTGCCCTGTTCCTAAAGTGACTCGAAAAGGTGGAGGAGCAGCCCTTCCTTTCAAGCGCAAACTCTTCTCTGCAATTGTTCAAGGCGCAGTTGAAGCAGCCAAACCATTTGGAATTCCTGTCACAGTTAAGATGCGCATTGGTATCGATAGTGATCACCACACCTACTTAGAAGCAGCTCAATCTGCGGCAGAGGCAGGAGTTGCGTGGGTTGCACTCCATGCTCGCACAGCAGAGCAGATGTATGAAGGAAAGGCCGATTGGTCTGCCATTGCACAATTAGTTGACCATTTGAAGCCTACGGGCGTGCCTGTACTAGGTAATGGAGATATCTGGTCTGGATCAGATGCCGTAGATATGGTTGAACAAAGTGGATGTGCTGGAGTTGTTGTGGGTCGTGGATGTTTAGGGCGCCCATGGCTCTTTGCAGATTTAGTTGCAGCCCTTCGGGGAGATAGCGCGCCCATTCTTCCTAATCTTTTTGAAGTAAGAGAAGTGATGTTCCGTCATGGAGAGCTCATCGTTGATTACTTCGAATCAGAGGAGCGAGGCTGTCGCGATCTTCGTAAACATATGGCCTGGTATCTCAAGGGATTTAGAGTTCCTAGTGAATTGCGTCGTCAATTTGGAATGGTGGGAAGTTTGACTGAGCTTCGCTCACTCCTGGATCAACTCGAGGATCAGCCATATCCTGTTGATGTCGCAGAGAAGCCTCGTGGCCGCACAAGCCACGGTCGTCCGCCGACTCTCCCAGATGGATGGCTCAAAGACCCAGATGAGATGGTTCATCTCCAAGCTGAAGATATGTTCTCTGGTGGATGATGTTTAAATTAATTCGCAGAGCCATCACATTTATTCTCACACTCGCAATTGCAATTCCAGGCTATGCGATTGTCGTTACTTGGAATGCAGCTCATCACCCCACAATTCGAAGTGGTGATGTGATTGTCGTTCCTGGCGCAGCGCAATTAAACGGAACGCCAGGAGAAGTACTTCTTGCTCGCCTGCAAGAGGCGAAGAGAATTTATCAACTTGGACTTGCACCACTGATTATTACTGTTGGTTCAGGAGCACCTGGAGATCGCACCACAGAGGCCGCATCAGGTGCATATTGGCTTCGCACACATGGCATTAAACGCTCCGCAATTATTTCTATTCCAACAGGGCGTGACACTCGTACTCAAACAGCAGCTTATGTTTCTGAAATGAAGAAGCGAAAGATTTCCGATGTCATCATCGCTACCGATCCCTATCACTGTCAGCGCACCATCACGATGGCAGAAGACCTTGGTGCTATCGCCTCCTGCTCGCCTGTGAAAGATGGCCCAAATTCACTGGAAAATTCACGACTTCGCTATCTGGTGCGTGAAGCAGGGGCATATCTGGCCTATATCACCCTTGGCAGGCGTGGAATCAATGTCAGCGATCACCTTGTCAATGGAGGCTTATAAGGTATGGCTATGAATCTGCCTGGATATAGCGAAGCCGATCAGGATCGCTTTATCGATGAGCCAGCGAAGCGAGCTGGTCGCACTGAGTTTATGCGCGATCGTGCACGAGTAATTCATTCAGCAGCACTTCGTCGTCTTGCTGCAAAAACGCAGGTTGCAGTTCCTTGGGAAAATGATTTCCAGCGCACCAGACTTTCACATTCATTGGAGTGTGCTCAGATTGGTCGCGAGCTTGGTGAAACTCTAGGTGCGGATCCAGATCTATTGGAGACTGCATGTCTTTCACATGATCTCGGTCATCCTCCATTTGGGCATAATGGTGAAGAAGCGCTGGCATCAGTTGCAGGAGATTGCGGCGGCTTCGAAGGAAATGCTCAGAGCTTTAGGCTCCTAACACGAATTGAAGCTAAAACTGTTTCAAGTGAAGGAAAGAGCGTTGGTCTCAATCTCACTCGCGCCGCTCTCGATGCTGCAACAAAATATCCATGGACTGCAACCACCAATCCACGCAAATTTGGTGTTTATAACGATGATGTTGAGATTTTCAATTGGGTTCGCATTGGAGCACCTGAAGGTCGCAAGTGCATAGAAGCTCAAATTATGGATTGGTCTGATGATTGCGCTTATTCAGTCCACGATTTGGAAGATGCGATATTTGCAGGTCAGATTTCTCCATCTAATTTTGAAAGAGATTTTGACACTCTCTACCAAGAGATGGTGAGCAGCTATAATACCGATGCAACAAAGGAAGAGGCGGCTGCAGCCCTTACTCGCTTACAGAGCCTTTCATGTTGGCCAAAGGATTTCGACCGCACTCACCGCTCCCTTGCTCGCTTGAAAGACACTACCTCTCAACTTATCGGTCGTTTTGTAATGGCGGCAGAGAAGGAGACTCGCAGAATTCATGGCGAGGGAAATCTCTCTCGCTATAGCGCCAACTTGGAAATCCCGCGTGAAGCAGTGATAGAAGTAGATTTCCTCAAGGCAGTTGCTGGCCACTACATTATTAATGCGGCTCATTCTCAAGATAAGTATGAGAAGCAGCAAGTCCTCATTCGTGAACTCGTGGAGATGCTCTTTAAGTATGCCCCACAGGCCCTCGATCCCATCTTTGAAGATGATTGGAAGGTTGCAACGAATGACTCTGAGCGCCTTCGCGTTGTTATTGATCAGATTGCTAGCCTGACAGATCCAGGCGCTTACGCTCTGCATGCACGATTGAAGGCGATGTAATGAGCGGATTAATTAAGCAAGAGGATATTGCTCATATTCGTGAGCGAGCCCCCATTGATGAAATCGTTGCTGATTATGTTCAACTTAAAAATGCAGGTGGAGGACAGAAGAAAGGATTATGTCCATTCCACGACGAGAAGTCTCCTTCTTTCCATGTGACACCAAGCAAGGGTTATTTCCACTGCTTTGGATGCCAGACAAGTGGTGACACCATCTCGTTCTTGATGAAAATTGATCATCTCTCATTTATTGAAGCTGTTGAACGCATTGCAGATCGCATGGGATACACACTTCGCTATGAGGAATCCTCAGGCGGCGCTAAGGCTCCTGTGGGAAATCGTTCTCGTTTAATTGCAGCCCATAGCGCTGCAGCAAAGTTTTATCAACATTTACTCAACACTAGCCCTGATGCACAAATAGGAAGAGAGTTACTGACAAAGCGTGGATTTGATCGAGCAGCATGTGAAGCATTTGGTGTTGGATATGCACCTAACTCATGGGATGGACTCACCAAGCATCTTCGTGAGCAGGGCTTTACTATTGATGAATTGGAATTAGCAGGACTTTCTAAAATGGGTGAGCGTGGTCCGATTGATAAATTCCGCAATCGTTTAATGTGGCCGATTAAAGATATCTCTGGTGATGTTGTGGGCTTTGGAGCTCGCAAACTGGCAAGCGATGAAGAAGATCAAGGTCCTAAATATCTGAATACATCTGAGACTCCGATTTATAAGAAGAGCCATGTTCTCTATGGACTTGATATGGCGAAGAAAGAGATCGCAAAAAAGAGGCAAGTTGTTGTGGTGGAGGGCTATACAGATGTGATGGCCTGTCATCTAGCCGGAATAACGACCGCTGTTGCTACTTGCGGCACAGCATTTGGCCCTGATCACATCCGCATTATTCGCCGTCTATTGATGGATGATGATGCCTTTAAGGGCGAAGTGATCTTCACATTTGATGGTGATGCAGCAGGCCAGAAAGCTGCGATGAGAGCATTTAATGAGGATCAGAAATTTGTGACTCAGACCTTTGTGGCCGTTGAGCCAGATGGACTCGATCCATGTGACCTTCGACAGAATAAGGGCGATCTGGCACTTCGTGATTTGATTGCACGACGAATTCCTCTCTTTGAGTTTGCGATCAAGACAAAACTCAATCTATACAATTTGGAGACAGCCGAAGGACGCGTAAATGCACTGAATGAGACAGCGCCTCTTGTGAGCCAGATCCGAGATAAATCTCTACGACCTGAATACACACGCCTTCTTGCTGGATGGTTAGGTGTTGAAGTTGAAATAGTTTCTCGAGCAGTTGCTCAAGGAGCTCGTAGCATCTCTCCAACTCCAGAACAAAGTGTTGAGCAGCCAGCAGATTCTCAATGGCGACCAGACCCAATTGACCCTCGCTTAATGTTGGAGCGAGAAGTGTTAAAGGTGCGAGTTCAAAACCCTGCGTTAGTAACTACATGGTCAACTATTGAAGATGGTGCATTCACACACCCTGCATACCTGGGGCTTGCTTCAACAATTAATTCTTTAGGCGCAGCAGGCTCATTTCCAGTCGAAGCGATTGCCGATCCTCAGATGAAGGCGCTCTTTACCGAACTCTCTGTTGAACCAATTAGAGCTGAAGGAGAAATCACAGAGAGGTATGTCTCCAGCATTGTTGCTCGACTTCGTGAGGTCGGAGTCAGTCGCTCCATTGCAGATCTCAAATCTCGCCTCCAAAGACTGAACCCAGTTGAAAATGCTGAGGAATATAACGAGGCCTTTGCTCGCTTGGTCGCCTTGGAGACCACCCGTCGAGAACTCCATGATTTAGCGGTGGGAAGCCTCTAATTTTGGCCCCCTCTATCCGATGCGATAGAGTGCGCTCCGCAAGAAAATAGTCCCTGATAGCTCAACGGCAGAGCAGCCGACTGTTAATCGGCAGGTTCTTGGTTCGAATCCAAGTCAGGGAGCCAGAAATGGCTCCTTCCAAAACCCTTTTCAAGGGCTCAACAGGAAATTCTCAGGAAGCTGGGGCAATATTTCATCTATGAAGAACTACAAGTCAGTTATCGCATTCGTTGCAGGTGCCGCTCTCGCGGGAGGCGTTGCTACCGCTGCAACCAGCCCATCACCTTCGATCACCGCTTGTGTGGATTCACGCACTAAGGCTCTCTATCTTGCAACCAATGGAACCTGCACAGGTTCTCGAACTGCAGTAGTAATCGGTGGAAGCAACTCCATGGATGCAAAAACTATTTCTTCTCTCGTGACACCTTCTGTAGTCTCAATTAAGGTCACAACAGCAAGTGGATCTGGAAATGGATCAGGTTCTATCTATCGCACAAGTGCGACAACAAGTTTTATTGTCACCAATAACCATGTGATTGCAGATGCTGCCACAAGTGGAACAATCACTGTAGAGCTCACCAATGGAGATCAATACAAGGCGACCATTGTTGGCCGCGATGCAAATTACGATTTAGCGGTAGTTAAGATTAATTTTGGAAACTTGCCTGTCATCGGGCTTGGCGATTCCAGCAAGATCAGCGTTGGAGATCCAGTACTAGCGATTGGCTCACCTCTTGGTCTAGCAAGTACTGTGACAAGCGGAATCATCTCGGCTCTTAATCGCCCAGTGACAACGGGAACCACGGATTCACAATCCTATGTTGATGCAATTCAGACAGATGCTGCAATCAACCCAGGAAATTCAGGTGGAGCTCTTGTGGATTCCCAGGGAAGAATAATTGGAGTTAACTCTGCGATTGCAACGCTAACTTCTGGCGGAACAAGTGGAAATATCGGACTTGGCTTTGCAATTCCTATCAATGAGGCCAAGCGCATCATCGATGAAATTATCGCAACTGGTAAATCAACTCGACCAGTACTAGGAGTCTTCTTCGACTCCACCTATACAGGTATTGGCGCCAAGATCAGCAGACTAAGCGCTGGAGAAGGTGCTGAGAAAGCTGGAATTCCTGTGGGATCTGTCATTCGCCAGATCAATGGAATCAAGATTCCAGATGTTGAATCGGCAATTGTGAGAATTCGTTCATTGGTTCCTGGCACAACTGTGACAGTTCTTGTGGATCTTCCAACTGGAGGACAGAGGACTTTCACAGTCACTCTAGGATCTGCGCCAAGCAGCACGAACTAAATCTCTTAAGCCTTTCGAGCAGAAGCGCCTGCACTTGGCAGGGATGTGAAGAAGCGTGGAGCTTTAAAGCCACGCTCTGCATAGGCGTTACGGATAGATTCTTTAACACTCTCAATCGATGAAGCGTTGATGAGTGCAATAGCGCTACCGCCGAAACCTCCGCCAACCATGCGTGCACCTAACGCTCCTGCAGAAAGCGATGCCTCAACTGCAACATCGAGCTCTGGGCACGAGACTGTGTAGTCATCACGAAGAGAGATATGAGATTCATTGATTAAGCGTCCCAGAGTTGTGAAGTCATTTGCTCTCAGAGCTTTGACCGCCTCTTGAACGCGAGCAATCTCCGTAACCGCATGGCGCGCTCTGATGTATTCGGTGTCAGAAATCTCTGATTTACGGGCTTCTAATACTTCGAGAGTGAGATGGCGCATTGACGGGATTCCAAATTGTGTAGCAACTGCTTCACAGGAAGCTCTGCGTTCTGCATATCCACCATCTACAAGTGCATGATGTGCCTGTGTATCAATAATCAGTAGTTCAAGACCCGCAGATGCCACATCAAAAGGCACTGACTCCGTAGAGAGGTCCCGACAATCAAGGAGCAACGCCGAACCCTCTCGTCCCATCAGAGAGACAGATTGATCCATAATTCCACACGGCATTCCCACATAATCATTTTCTGCC
>CALEZA010000095.1 GCA_937927965.1 uncultured Candidatus Planktophila sp. | reverse complement strand
TGCCGCCAACCCACTTCATGTTTGGGTACTTCTTTGTGAGGTATGGACCCATTGCTGCGATCCATGCATTCTGGTTTGCAGCTGTTGCAGCAGCTGAAAGGATTGCAACTGAACCCTTTGCACCTGTTGCTTCTGCAGCCCAGTCAACCTCTGCTGTACCAATACGGTCTGAAGCAGCTGGAAGGATTGCTGTAACGCGTGATGATGCACCTGAAGCTGCAACATCAGCATCAGAAGTCACGATTGTGATTCCTGCAGCCTTTGCCTTGTTGAGTGCTGGGATGATTGCATTCTGGTCTGCAGCTGAGATTACGAGAACATCGTACTTCTGCTGTACAACCTTGTTGATGAACTGAACCTGTGCAGGTCCTGTTGCTTCTGTTGGGCCGAGGTATGTGCACTTAGCAGCAATTTCCTTACATGCTGTCTGTGCACCCTTGTTCCAAGCATCGAAGTAACCGATGTTGAGAGCCTTTGGCATAATCGCGATCTTAAGACCGGTCTTGATGCCCTTAACTCCTGCCGCCTGTGCTGGTGCTACTGAGACAGCGAGTGCTGAGACAGCAACAAGAGCCACGAGACTGCGTGTGAGCTTCTTCTGCATTTTTTCTCCTAGGGTTTGGTATTTATTACGATGTAGCAACCTTGCGGCGACCACGGGAAATCTCAATTGCTCTTGGTAGAACAACTGAAATAAGTAACAACGAACCACTGACAATCAGTAGTGCATTGGATGAGACATTCGATAGTTGGAGGACGGAACGAATCACTCCGAGAACCAATACCGATGCAAGAACGCCCCACATAGTGCCGACGCCACCTGCAATTGCAACTCCGCCAAATAGAACAGAGGCAATGACAGCTAGCTCAAAGCCTGATGCACCACTTGGTGATGCGCTAGCAAAGCGGAAGCTATAGACAACTCCTGCCACGCCAGACATCAATCCAGTCATCGTAAAAAGCAGAAGCTTCATACGTGCAACTGGAATACCTGAGAAGACCGCTGCCTCTGGATTGATGCCCAGAGAGAAAGTCCAGCGGCCAATACGGGTGTAGTGCAAGGTGATCCATGCAGCTGCCCCGAGAATTACTAAAATAATTGTTGAGTAAGGAAGGAATGTGTGAGGAATATTGTCATAGCCCAAGTGAGTAATTGGCGCTGAGAGGAAATCCACTGGCTCATTTCCCAGGAGGACATAACAGAGGCCTCTAAAGAGTGCGAGAGTTCCAATCGTCACGGCAAGGGATTGAAGCCCGAACTTTGTGACAAGAATTCCATTGATTAATCCGCAGAGAGTTCCCACAACGAGACCAATCACGATTGACCAACCGAATGGAACGCCCCGAACATAAGCAAATCCCATGCTGGCGCTCGTCAGACCCACTATTGATGCCACAGAAAGGTCAATCTCTCCAGCAATGATGAGGAAGGTCATCGGTAGTGCAATGATCATAATCTCACCGATATCTTGAATGACGAAGGAGAGATTGCTGCTGGTTGCAAAGTAAGGAGTAATAAAAGAGCCAACGATGCACGAGATCATCAAGAGCAGAACTACGCCCTTATCCCAAGAGAATTTAATCTTCATTAGCTCTTCACCCTCAGAATTGTCGTTGGTTTCACACGCAAAGAGAGATAGCGATCAAGTGAGATTGCAAGGATAAGCAATAGGCCGTTGACTGCGAGTTGCCAGAACTGACCCACGCCTAATGCACCTAATGCCATTGTGATGGATTGGAGGAGTACTGCTCCAATGAGTGCGCCATAAACAGTTCCGACGCCACCTGCCATGGCAACACCACCCACCACACAGGCAGCGATCACATTGAGCTCAAGGCCCATGCCAGAGTTGGTGTCTGCTGCATTAAAGCGGGAGAGAAGGATGATTCCACCTAAAGATGCGAGGAGTCCGTTTATAAGGAATGCAGAGAAAACTCTCTTTGCCACAGGAATACCTGCCAATTGAGCAGCAGAGAGATTTGAACCAATCGCATAGAGATCTCGAGCAGGGCGAAGGCGATGCATGATCGATCCTGCAATCAAGACAAGGACTAACACCACAATAAACATGTAAGGAACAATCCATAGCGAGTTCAAACCAATAAAGCTCACAGGACCTGGAACTTCGCTAGCCACAATTGTGCGACCAGATGAAATCTGACTGAATACACCACGGACGATATACATCGTTGCCAAAGTGACAACCAGGCTCGGAAGTTTCATATAAGCAACGAGATACCCGTTGATGCCGCCAACAATAACTCCCAAAAGGAGAACGAGAGTCAATGTGTATGCAAGTGAATGACCATCTGCAGTTGATTTACCAATCATCCACGCAGAGAAACCAATTGTTGAGCCCACCGAGAGATCTACATGCTTCATCGCAATGATCAGAGTTTGTCCGACTGTAAGGAATGCAACAACGCTGACGCCGAGGAAGATATCAAGAGCTCCACTACGAGAGACGATTGCGGGATTTGCTACTGCAGTAACCCCGAGAACAATAGTGAGTGCGATAGCAACAGGAATTTCACGGATTGCAAAGAACTTAGTAATGAAGGCGCTCATACATGCACCGCCCCTGTGGCAGCTGCTATAACTGCCTCTGAGGTAGCTTCTGCACGAGAAAACTCGCGGACAATATGTCCCTCACGCATTACAAGGACACGATCTGCCATTCCTAGAACTTCTGGAAGTTCAGAGGAAATCATCAGAATCGCCAGGCCATCTTTTGCCTTTTGTGAGAGAAGTCTATGCACCTCAGATTTTGTTCCTACATCAATTCCGCGAGTAGGTTCATCAACGATAAGAAGTTTAGGGTTGGTAGCAAGCCACTTAGCGAGCACCACTTTCTGTTGATTTCCACCAGAGAGTCGCTCTACTGGATCTTCAATGCTTGCAAACTTAGTTTGCATCACCATGGTCCACTGCTCAGAAAGTTCCTGTTCTGCACGAGAACTGATCAAGAATGCTTTGCGAATTCGGCCAAGTGAGGTAACTGCTGCATTCTTTGAAATCGATGTAGACATAAATAATCCCTGTTGGCGACGATCCTCAGGGACAAGTGCCACTCCAGCTTGCATAGCAGCAGATGGTGAGTGACTGCTGAGTGGCTTACCGCTCATTGAAATTGTTCCGGAGTTGTATTGGTCAACACCAAAGATTGCACGAGCAACTTCAGAACGACCAGAACCGACAAGTCCTGCGAGAGCAACAATCTCTCCAGCACGAACATCAAAGCTGATGTTTTCAAATTGACCATCACGCGCTAAGTCCCTCACGGAGAGAACAACATCTCCCACCTTTGTCTCCAACTTAGGGAAGAGCTCAGAGACATCGCGTCCAACCATTGCGCGGATAACTTCAGGCTCACTCATCTCTGTGATTGGCGCTGTGCTGACAGTGCTTCCATCTCGCATGATTGTGATGCGATCGCAGAGGGCAAATACTTCATCGAGGCGGTGGCTTACAAATACAACAGCGCAACCTTGTTCACGAAGGTTGCGAGCAACAGCAAAAAGTCGCTCCACTTCTTTGGATGAGAGCGCAGCTGTTGGCTCATCCATCACAATGACATTTGCCTGTGTTGAAATAGCTTTAGCGATTTCAACAATCTGCTGATCTGCAATCGAGAGACCACGAGCTCGAGCACGAGGATTGAGGGTGACACCCAATTGGTTGAAAAGGCGTGCCGCCTCTTCCTCCATAAATTTCCAATCAACACTTCCGCCCTTGAGGGGTTGGCGACCTGCAAAAACATTCTCTGCCAAAGTCAGATCAGGAAAGAGATTTGGTTCCTGGTAGATAACTGCTATGCCTTGCTCGCGTGCTGCGCGAGTGCTGCCTTGTTCAAAGGGAGCCGCGTTGAGAGTAATAGATCCAGAATCAAGGCTATGGACCCCCGCTAATGTTTTGAGAAGGGTGGACTTTCCTGCACCATTTTCGCCAAGAAGGGCATGGATTTCATGGGCATAGAGGGTCAGGCTCGCTGAGACCAAAGCCTTGACGCCACCAAAGTTCTTAGCTGCCCCATCGACAGTTAAGAGAACTGAAGGCACATCCCACCCCTTTGTGATTGAAACGATTCATAACAATAGGTGGAAAGTACGCCCTCTTTTAAGCGTAGGTCAACAGTATTTTGATAACGGTTTGGTCAATTCTCACTTAAATTGAACAAAACATTGACATTGTTCAATTTAAGGGACAAAATCTCCTCCCATGAGCGTAAGCCTGAGAGATGTAGCCAAAGCTGCCAAGGTCTCCGTCGGCACCGTCTCCAATGTGCTCAATAAGCCCGAAATAGTCGCCCCTTCCACCCTGGCACGGGTCCAAGCGACGATCAAGGAGCTGGGCTTCGTTCCTAATGGATTTGCCCGTCAGCTCCGATCTGGCACAAGTCGCACGCTGGGCCTTGTGGTCCCAGATGTCTCCAACCCCTTCTTCACGGAGGTAGCCCGTGGGGTTGAAGATGCGGCCTCAAAGCGCGATTACGCAGTCTTTCTCTGCAACTCTGATGAGTCTCGAGTTAAAGAAGATAGATATATCAATGTCTTGATGGAGCAACAGGTGCGTGGAGTGCTTATTACTCCAGCTGACACTCATGCAGATCGTCTCGATGCACTTCGCGAGAGAGGAATTTCAGTCACTCTGCTTGACCGAGAAATGAAGGGTCAGATGCAATGTTCTGTTTCAGTTGACGATGTCAATGGCGGACAGATTGCTATCGAATACCTAGCATCACTTGGTCATAAATACATTGCTTGGGTCTGTGGACCAGAGAGCATTCCTCAAGTTGGAGATCGAAGTGCAGGTGTTGCAAAGGCAGCAAAGGTTGCCAGCGTGGAGATTGAAACGGTAAGAGTTCCATTGATGAACACTGTGCAAGGCGAAGAAGCGGGAAGAGTAATCCTCGAACTTGGTCAACGCCCCACCGCTATCTTCTGCGCTAATGATCTCCTCGCACTGGGAGTGATGCGCACTCTCACTTCACAAAAGATTAAAATTCCTGAGCAAATTTCAGTATTGGGTTATGACAATATTGAATTCGCATCCTCTGCAGGTATCCCACTCTCATCTATTGCACAACCTTCATATCAGATGGGAATTACTGCAGCTAACTTGCTTCTCGATGAATGCGAAGCAGGTGAAGATCACCGCCATCAACAAATTCGTTTCCAACCACAATTGGTTGAGCGAGCATCAACTGCAACAGCACCCAAGTAATCGAAAGCTCGTTGTTACTGTCGATTGAGGAATCGAACATGAGACGGCTTTAACTCATCGAGTGAATTAACACCGAGCAACTTCATGTTGCGTACCATCTGACTGCGCATAATCTCTAACGCCTTCTCCACACCCTCTTGGCCACCTGCCATTAATCCATAAAGATAGGCGCGGCCGACATAGGCATATTGAGCACCCAATGCAACTGCGGCGAGAACATCTGCCCCATGCATGATTCCTGTATCGATGTGAATTTCGAAATCTTTCTTGAATTCCCTTTTGATATCGCTTAGTAGGTGGAGCATTACTGGAGCACGATCTAGTTGGCGTCCTCCATGATTGGAGAGAAGAATTGCATCAGCGCCTAGTTTTGCAGCTTTTTTGCCATCCTCAAGGTTTTGAATTCCTTTGACAATCAAGTTGCCGTCCCACTGCTCGCGAATCCACTTGAGGTCATCCCAAGTCATCGTCGGATCAAACATGTAGTCGAGAAGTTCGCCCACAGTCCCTTCCCAATTCTTCATGGAAGCAAATTCAATGGGTGGAGTTGTCAGGAAGTTCATCCACCAGGCTGGCTTTGGAATCGCATTCAAGATTGTTCCCGCTGTTAAGCGCGGAGGAACTGTGAGTCCGTTGTAGTAATCGCGAGTGCGCTGTCCCGCAACAGGAACATCAACAGTGAGCATGAGCGTGGTGACGCCCGCCTTCTTTGCTCGCTCCACCAGCGCCATAGAACCTTCTCGGTCTTTCCACATATATAACTGGAACCAATTGGCTCCATTAGGGGCTGCATCGACAACGCTCTCAATTGTTGATGTGCCAAGAGTAGATAGTGTGTAAGGAATGTTGTATTTCTCA
Organism: uncultured Candidatus Planktophila sp.; assembly: GCA_937927965.1. Classification (GTDB taxonomy): domain Bacteria; phylum Actinomycetota; class Actinomycetes; order Nanopelagicales; family Nanopelagicaceae; genus Planktophila. Next base: position 18,894 of record CALEZA010000095.1, on the reverse strand, counting down.
GCTGCTCGAGCACCTGCAATTTCACCTTCGGTCTGCATCATTCTGGTGAAGCCAGTAGGTGCAATTCCAAATGGCATAGAGAATGTCTGTCCGAGGGTAGTGCGAGTTAGATCCGCAGTTGAAACATCTTTGAGAATGCTTGGAATGAATTCCAAATCACGATATGCCTGACGAGCTCGCTCAAGACTTGTCTCAGATTCTGCGGAGCCATCGGTGTAGTCAAAGGGACCTTTAGGTGTGCGTTTCTTAGCGATATCACGAAGATCCCAGATGGTGTAAGCATTTTTCAAGCGGCGACGCTTGCGATGGATTGTGGGCAATGTAAATTGAAGGAGAGGTGCCAATTCGGAAGGTTTAGGAAACTGACGCTTTACATTGCGCTTCTTCGCTGGCATTTCACACCCCGTATATTCAATCTAATCAATTCAATTCACCCCACGAAAGGGATTGACGAATTAAAGAGTAGGGGTTGAAGTGTTCAATGAGAAGTTTTGTGAATTAACGCCACTTAGTTGCCAGCGAAAATCCCACTGCAACGAAGCTAAAGCCAATAATCATGTTCCAAGCGCCGATTCCTGAGATAGGAAAGCGAGTCTGGCTCACATAGAAGATGACGATCCAAATGAGGCCGATAAGGAAGTTTGCGACCATGACAGGCGCAAGCCACTTTGGGCTCTCTGCCGGAGCTACTTCAACAGCGTGAACCTGCTCCTCATGAGCGTGGCTCTGCTGGACCTTCTTACGCAACTTTGACTTTGGCATAGCCCGTAGATTACAGGAGAATATGCTCGTGGCCCACATCCTTGTCGTCGATAACTACGACTCCTTCGTCTTTAACCTCGTGCAATATCTCGCACAGCTAGGCGCAGAGTGCACTGTTGTCCGCAACGATCAGGTTGAGGCAAGCGAAGCCGCCAACTATGACGGAGTACTTATCTCTCCAGGTCCTGGCACCCCCGATAAGGCTGGCGTCTCTATCCCCATGATTCGCTTCTGTGCAGAACATTCCATTCCACTCTTTGGAGTCTGCCTTGGCCACCAAGCAATCGGTGAAGCATTTGGAGCAACTGTTTCACGAGCACCAGAGCTTCTGCATGGAAAGACATCTGTTGTGAACCACAACGGAAAAGGTGTGATGACCAATCTTCCATCACCTTTCACAGCAACGCGATACCACTCACTTGCAGTTGAACGAGAGACAGTTCCTGATGAATTAGAAATTACTGGAGAGACTGAATCGGGAGTGATCATGGCTCTTCGTCATAAGAGCCTTCCTATCGAAGGTGTTCAGTTCCATCCTGAATCTGTACTCACAGAGCACGGACATAAGATGCTCGCCAATTTCTTGGTGCAATGCGGTGATGCAGGAGCTCCTGCCCGCGCAGAAGGACTATCTCCAGTAATTAATAAGTAAGAGTTACGGTTGCTTATTAATCGTAATAGTGACTGACTTACCAATTGTTTGTGTTGTTCCAGCATCTGGTGCTTGGCGAATGACAACACCAAGTGGTTGAGCGGAATCGTAATCATAAAATTCTTTGATAAGGAATCCTGCCTGAATCAACATTGTCTTTGCTTGAATAGCTTCAACGCCTAGCAGGTTAGGAACAGCAACATCTCCACTTGCGATTGTGAGAATTACACCGCTACCTGCAGTTGTCACCGATCCCACTGGTGGTGAAACTTCAAGGACAGTTCCTTGCGCTTGATCTGAAGGGGCAGCAATTGTTTGAGAAACTGTAAGTCCCACAGCTGTTAGGGCTGCACGAGCATCGATGAGAGCCATACCTACGAGATCATCAGGAACAATCGCATCTCCTGGACCATCTGAAATGGTGAGCACAATTGCAGAGCCAAGCGGAGCGTGTGTGGTTGCAAGTGGGCTCTGACTTGCCACTCTATCTTTAGGAATAGTTCCATCGTGAGCTCGCTGCACAGAGATGATGTATCCCTTAAGTAGGCTCCTTGCTTGATCTTCTGAAAGTCCCACAACATTGGGGATCAAAGGTCCTGACTCCTGCGTGCCACTGAGGAGAAAACCAGTGATGGAGAGCGCAATAGCTGCAAGGAATGATCCGCCATAGATGAGTGCAGAACGACGAGTAAAGAATGGCTTTGTGGCAACCTTTGTTTCCACGCTCTGACCACGGTGAACTCGCAAAACATCATCGAGCATCGCTTGTGCACTTTGATATCTATCTTCAGCACGCTTCGCAAGAGCAACCTTTGTGATTGTGTCGATATCAACTGGTAGATCGCTCTGAATTGATTTAGCAGATGGAATTTCACCTGAGACATGTTGGAATGCGATAGAAACTGGAGTCTCACCAGTGAAGGGAGGCTGACCTGTAAGAAGTTCAAAGAGCAGGCACCCTGCAGAGTAGATATCACTTCGTGCATCGGCTGCTTCGCCAGTTGCTTGTTCAGGGGAGAGATACTGCGCTGTTCCCACCACATTCCAGGTGCTCGTTAGTGTTGCACCAAGATCATCGAGAGCTCGAGCGATTCCAAAATCCATCACCTTCACATCACCAGAATCCGTAATCATCACATTGGCAGGCTTGATATCTCGGTGAACGATATTGCGCTGATGTGAATACTCCAGTGCCGCAAGAACTTGCTCAACAATTGAAAGTGCGCTCTCTAGTGGAACGCGCTCGCCTTGATGGATGAGTTGGCGCAGTGTGTGTCCTGCAACAAGCTCCATCACAATGTATGGAGCAGGATCTTCTCCAGAGTCATACACAGCGACAATTCCTGGATGGTTAAGACCTGCAGCAGCCTTTGCTTCTTTGCGAAAGCGCGAGACAAAAGCAGGATCTTTAGCAAGATCGCTTCGAAGAATCTTAACTGCAACTTCTCGAGAGAGGCGTTGGTCTTGCGCGATGTAAACATCGGCCATTCCACCAGTGCCAATCATCTCTCCAAGGAGATATCTCTCACCTAAGAGCTTGGCAATCATTTTGCTGCTCCAAACATAGTGAGGGGTTCCTGAATATCGTTTTCCAGTAAATCAGCAACGATCACGGAGACATTATCAGGGGCGCCATTGGCGTAAGCTGCTTCAACGAGAGCCTCTACTGCAGCACCACGAGCTTTGCCCTTAATAATGGCTTTAATCTCTTTATCTCCCAGCACACCTGTGAGTCCATCGCTGCAGAGCAAATATCGATCATCTGCTTTGACTGGATAGACCGAGAGACTCGGTTGATTGCGACCATCGCCCATTAACACTTGTGTGAGGACTGAGCGTTGAGGATGAGTAGCGATATCTGCCTCAGTGATGGAGCCTTGATCGAGAAGTTCTTGAATGACTGTGTGGTCTATAGAGAGTTGTTCAAATGCATTTCCACGAAGTCGGTAGATGCGTGAATCACCAACATGAACCATTGCTACCGAATCACCACGAAGGAATAAAGAAGAGAGCGTAGTTCCCATTCCAGCAAGTTCTGGCTTCTCAATTGCATACTCAGCAATTACCGAGTCAATGACTGTAATAGAGGATGCGAAGAGATCATCTGCTGATTCAAAATCAACATCATCCTGCGCGAATATCTGGGACTCGTTCGCAAGAGTTGTAATTGCGATGCGGGAAGCAACTTCACCAGCTGCATGGCCTCCCATTCCATCTGCAACGGCAATCACAGATTTTGAGGTAAAGGCTGAATCTTCGTTTCCAGCACGCACAAGCCCCACAGCTGATTTAGCCGCAGTTGCGAAGTAGAGCCTGCTCATGCCGTAATCGTAATGGTTTGCTACCCTCATTGACATGCTGATCTATGCACACCGAGGAGCCTCTGCTGAGTATCCAGAGCTGACTGAGGCTGCATATCGCGCTGCAATTGAGCAGGGCGCAGATGGATTTGAGTGTGACCTTCGTTTAAGTAGAGATGGCATCCCAGTTCTCTGGCATAACGCATCAATGTTGGAGAGGGCAGGAAATAATGGCCTGATAGCAGAGATGACTTTTAATGAGATCTCTCGCGCCTATCCGCAAATTCTCACACTCAATGATTTTCTCGATATAGCACTGGAAAGTTCAAAGGGAGTGTTACTAGAAACAAAGCACCCAGTCATCTCAGCAAATGCAATTGAAGAAGTAGTGGCTCACACTCTGAGAGATCGAAAGGTGTTGAAGAAAATTCCTGTCTCAGTGATGTCATTTAGTTGGAGCGCAGTGGAAAAACTTCGCCGCATTAATTCTGAGATTCCGACCACTTTTCTCATTTCAGAGAGAACACGATGGTTTCAAGCACGCTACTCATCAGCGAAAACACTTGCACCAGGAATCACAGTAATGCGGGATAAGAATGAGCTAGTCGCCAAGGCGAGATCTCTTGGCAAGAAAGTGGCTGTTTGGACTGTTGATAGCCAAGCAGATGTTGAACTATGTAGAGATTTAGGCGTGGATATAGTGATTACAAATACGCCGTCGCAAGCCCGCTCATTCCTTTAGTATCCTTAGCCAATGCCTACATACGCCTATCTCGGTCCTGTCGGGACCTTTACAGAAGCGGCGTTGAAGAAGATCACAAACGGCTCTGATAATCGAATTCCTTACATCAATGTCACAGCAGCTCTCGATGCTGTTCGAAGCGGCGATGCTGATTACGCTCTAGTTCCGATTGAGAACTCAGTTGAGGGTGTTGTTGCACGAACTCTTGATGAATTAGCTACAGGTGAAGCACTCACCATTGCAGCGGAAGTAACTCTTCCTGTCACCTTTGATTTAATGGTGAAAGAGGGAACAACTTCAGTAAATCGAATTGGTACCCACCCTCATGCTGAATCACAGTGCCGCACATATCTTTCTCAGACCTATCCTCATGCAGAGATCATCGCCACCAACTCCACATCAGCAGCTGCAGAACTGGTTGCAAAGGGTGAACTCGATGCAGCGATTGCATCATCGAGTGCTGCAGAGCACTTTGGCCTTACAGTGCTTGCAGAAGACATTGGCGATAATCAGGTGGCAGTCACTCGTTTTATCGCAGCCCAGAAGCCAGGTTTTATTCCAGCACCAACTGGCCATGACCGAACCTCACTTGTGGTTTATATCGATATTGACCACGCGGGAGCGCTCCTTGAAATCCTGACTGTTTTCGCCAATTACGGCGTGAACCTCACCTTTATCCAGTCACGTCCAACAGGACGCGAACTCGGTCACTACCATTTCATTATTGATGTTGAGGGCCATATCCATGATGAGGCAGTTGCCAAGTCGATGGAAGATCTCCGTGAGATCTGCGATGACATCAGATTCTTAGGTTCTTACCCACGAGAGGTGCGTTCATGATTGATATCAAGTTCCTGCGAGAAAACCCAGATGTCGTTCGCCAATCTCAAAAGGGTCGCGGCGAGAGCGTTGAACTAGTGGATCAGATTCTTGCAATCGATGAGATTAAGCGTGCTGCTATTGCAGAGTTTGAATCTCTCCGCCAAGAGCAGAACACGCTCTCAAAGAGTGTGGGAGCTGCAAAAGGTGATGAGAAGACAGCGCTTTTGGCGAATGCAAAAGAGTTGGCAGATAAGGTCAAGGCAGCCGATTCAAAGCGCGCTGAAGTAGAAGAGCAGGCAAAGCAACTTGTGATGCAGCTTTCAAACCTTCTCGACACTGAAGCTCCTATCGGCGGAGAAGAAGATTTCGTCACAATTGAACATGTGGGGACTCCACGAGATTTTGCTAAAGATGGTTTTGAACCTCGCGATCATGTTGAGTTAGGAAAACTACTTGGCGCCATTGATACAGAGCGCGGTGCAAAGGTTGCAGGCTCTCGCTCCTACTACCTCACTGGCGCTGGAGCAATGCTTGAGTTCGCACTTGTTAATTACGCAATTCAAAGTGCGCTCAAAAATGGTTTCACGCCTGTAATTCCTCCAGTGCTAGTCAATCCATCTGCCATGGAGGGAACAGGATTTCTTGGACAAGCCGCTGAGAATGTTTATCGAATTGAGAAAGACGATGTCTATCTAGTGGGAACTTCTGAAGTTCCACTTGCAGCGATGCATATGGATGAGATTTTGCCTGGCGACAAGTTGCCGATGCGCTATGCAGGATATTCATCATGCTTCCGCCGTGAAGCAGGCACATATGGAAAAGACACTCGTGGAATTATCCGTGTTCACCAATTCGATAAGGTGGAGATGTTCTCCTTCTGTAAGCCTGAAGATGCTAAAGAAGAACATAAGCGCTTGCTCCAGTGGGAGAAGGATTTCCTCAATGCAATGGAGATTCCATACCGCGTAATTGATGTGGCATCAGGAGATCTTGGCTCCAGCGCTACTCGTAAATTTGATATTGAGGCATGGATTCCAACACAAGGCGCATATCGTGAAGTGACAAGCACTTCTAACTGCACTGAGTTCCAGGCTCGCAGACTCAATATCCGTTACAAGGATGCAGATGGCACAAAGGCAATCGCAACCCTTAACGGCACTCTTGTGGCAATTCCACGCATGATTGTTGCAATTCTTGAGAATCATCAGAATGCAGATGGATCAGTCAATGTTCCAGCAGCACTGCAACCATTTCTTGGCAGAACTAAGTTAGAGCTCGTGTGAGTAATCGTCGCCCCAAGCTGATAGCAACCGATCTCGATGGCACCATCGTTACACATGATGGAGTGATTTCAGATCGCACAATCAATGCATTTAAGAGAGCACGCGATCTTGGCGTTGAGATTTTCTTTGTCACAGGAAGACCCCCTCGTTGGATGCCAGAGATTCGTGAAGCTTTTGGTTTTGGAAATGCAATCTGCGGTAATGGAGCGATGCTCTATGACCTCATGGCAGATAAAGTTTTGGAAGAGTGGCTTATTGAAGTCGATGATCAGTTGGAAACTGTTAACCGCCTTCGCAAGTCAATTCCTCAAGTTTCTTTTGCTGTTGAATCTCATCTCTACTTCCATCGTGAAAAGGCTTACATCCCTCGTTGGGATGTTGGACTCGACAATATTGGTGTTGTCACAATTGAAGATGTGATTAAGGCACCAGCACTGAAAATGCTTGCACGCTGTTCACAGCAGAATCTTTCATCCGATCAAATGCTTGAGATTGCAACCCGTGAACTGGAAGGGTTGGTAACGGTCACACACTCCAACCCGGATGATTCACTTCTTGAAATCTCTGCACTTGGCGTTTCTAAAGGGTCGACTCTGGCAGAGATGGCATCACGCCTTGGAATCTATGCAGCCGATTGCGTCACCTTCGGCGATAACCCAAATGACTTTTCAATGCTTGCATGGAGTGGTCGCTCCTATGCGATGTCATCTGGCCACCCAGATGGTCCCCGATATGCAAAGAGTGTTGCTGGGGCATGTGAGGAAGACGGAGTGGCGATAGCTATCGAAGCCCTCCTTGATCTGCCCGCATAAGCCGATTTTCAAAAACCCCACATTCTCTAGTAGCCTCTCCCACGGAGGACTCGCATAGCGGCCGAGTGCACCGGTCTTGAAAACCGGCAGGTGAAAGCCTCGTGGGTTCAAATCCCACGTCCTCCGCGGTAAGTCGAAGCCCGTCCCATGCACTGGGGCGGGCTTCGCTCATTCCAGGGGTAGCTGTGGCTGACTTCATAATGCGAAAGCGCGAGACTGCCTAGATACTTCGGCCCAATAAGCGCACACTTATACCTATTAATTAGCAGGCCTTGGGTGGCCATCAAGGGGAGTTGCAATGTCAGGAGTATTTTCTCCAACACGCGCCAAGATTTCAGAGCGCACATTACGAACAGATAAGTGGTGGCTTGAACCGCTGATCACCTTTGCTGTTCTTATTTCATTCATTATCTATGCAACTTGGCGTGCATTTGAGAATGCTCACTATTTTGTTGAGCCTTTAATCTCACCATTCTATTCACCATGTTTGGGTGAAGTCTGTGTGGATGGTTCAACAATGCTCGGCACTCCCTTTGGAACAATCACAGTCCTTGGAATGATTGTTTCGCCAGCTCTCTTTATCTTGATCTTCCCTCTTGGCTTCCGTATGACTTGCTACTACTACCGCAAGGCTTACTACCGTTCATTCTGGCTCTCACCACCTGCATGTGCTGTTGCAGAACCACATGAGAAGTACACAGGTGAGACTCGCGCACCACTTATTATGCAAAATGCACACCGTTGGTTCTTCTATGCAGGACTTGTCTTCAATGTTCTCCTCACCATTGATGCTGTGATTGCATTTAAAGATCACCACGGTGAGTGGGGTCATATGAGCGTTGGAACTCTCGTTCTCACACTCAATGCAACACTCCTTTGGTTGTATTCATTGTCATGTCACACATGCCGCCACACAATCGGTGGTCGTTTAAAGCACTTCTCTAAGCACCCAGTTCGCTACAAGCTCTGGACAAAGATTTCTGTGCTCAATCACTATCACCAGCAGTTTGCGTGGGTCTCTCTCGCAGGCGTTTGGTTTGCTGATTTCTATGTTCGCCAAGTTGCATCTGGCGCCTGGACAAACTTCTACTTCTTCTAAGCGGATAGGGATCTATTTACATGGCACAGAATCTTCAGAAACTTAAGTACGACGTAGTAATCGTCGGTGCAGGTGGAGCTGGACTCCGCGCTGCTGTAGAGGCACGCGAATCAGGTCTCAGCGTTGCAATCGTCTGTAAGTCCTTATTTGGCAAGGCTCACACAGTGATGGCTGAAGGTGGCGCAGCAGCCTCAATGGGTAATGCCAATAGCAACGATAACTGGATGGTTCACTTCCGCGACACAATGCGTGGAGGAAAGTTCCTCAACCACTATCGCATGGCAGAACTTCACGCGAAAGAATCTCCAGATCGCATCTGGGAACTTGAGATGTGGGGCGCGCTCTTTGATCGCACATCAGAAGGAAAGATTTCCCAGCGCAACTTTGGTGGACATGAATATCCTCGCCTTGCACATGTGGGTGACCGCACTGGTCTTGAACTCATCCGCACAATGCAGCAGAAGATTGTTGCTCTCCAACAGAAAGATGCTCGTGAATTTGGTGATGCAGAATCAAAGCTCAAGGTATTTGCAGAGCTAACTATCACTGAAGTTCTCAAAGAAAACGGCAAGGTTGCTGGGGTCTATGGTTATTGGCGTGAGAATGGAGATGAGGTCCTCATCGAAGCACCAGCAGTTGTTATTGCAACTGGTGGCGTCGGTAAGACATTTAAGATCACTTCCAACTCTTGGGAGGGCACAGGCGATGGCCATGCTCTAGCTCTCAAAGCAGGAGCAAGCTTGAAGGATATGGAGTTCTTGCAATTCCACCCAACAGGAATGGTATGGCCACCATCAGTGCGAGGAATTCTTGTAACAGAATCTGTTCGCGGTGAAGGTGGAGTGCTCACCAACAATAAGGGTGAGCGATTCATGTTCAATTACATCCCTGAAGTATTTAAAGATAAGTATGCAACGACTGAAGAAGAAGCAGATCGTTGGTATACAGATCAAGATAACAACCGTCGTCCTCCTGAACTATTGCCTCGTGATGAAGTTGCTCGTGCTATCAATGCAGAGGTTAAGGCAGGTCGTGGAACAGAACATGGCGGAGTCTTCCTTGATGTCTCCAAGCGACTATCAGCTGAAGTGATTAAAAAGCGCCTTCCATCTATGTGGCACCAGTTCTATGAGCTAGCCGGCGTGGATATTACGAAGGAGCCTATGGAGGTTGGTCCAACTTGCCACTATGTGATGGGTGGCGTTGATGTTGAGCCTGACACAGCAGCTGCAATTGGAGTTCCAGGACTCTTTGCAGCAGGTGAAGTTGCAGGCGGAATGCATGGATCTAACCGTTTGGGTGGAAACTCCCTCTCAGACCTTCTCGTATTCGGTCGTCGCGCAGGAATGGGCGCAGCTGAATATGTGAAGAGCAATGGTGCAAATCCAGTTTCTGATGCAACTGTTCAAGCTGCTGCAGGACGCATTCAAGCTCCATTTACTCACGAGGGTGGCGAGAATGCATACTCACTCCACCAAGAGCTTCAAGAAGTCGCTCACAACCTTGTCGGAATTATCCGCACAGGTTCAGAGCTCAAGGAAGCAATTGAGAAGATTGCAGATATTCGCAAGCGCAGCTTGAAGGTTTCAGTTGCAGGAGATCGCAAATTCAACCCTGGCTTCCACCTTGCATTCGATCTCGACAATATGTTGCTTGTTGCAGAATCAACTGCAAAGTCAGCAATCTTGCGTGAAGAATCTCGCGGTGGTCACACTCGCGATGACTTCCCAGGAATGAGCAACACATGGCGTCAGGTCAACCACATCGCTAGCTATAACGGCAGCGAAGTTGTTGTCACGCCAAAACCTCTTCCACCTCTACCAAAAGAGCTCTTTGATCTCTTTGATGTTCATGAGTTGGAGAAATACATGACACCGGAAGAAATTGCGAAAGGAGGTGCCAACTAATGACACGCAAACTTAATCTTCGTATTTGGCGCGGTGATTCAACAGATGGCGGCCTAAAGGATGTTGTTGTTGATGTGAACGAGGGCGAAGTAGTCCTTGATGTCATCCACCGCGTTCAGGCAACCCAAATGGGTGACCTCGCTGTTCGCTGGAACTGTAAAGCTGGCAAGTGCGGATCTTGCTCTATGGAGATCAACGGTAAGCCACGCCTAGCTTGTATGACGCAGGTTGCCTCCTTTGATGAGGATGAAACCATCACCGTCACACCACTTCGTGCATTCCCAATCATCAAGGACCTCGTCACAGATGTCTCCTTCAACTACAAGAAGGCGATGGAAATCCCTGCATATGAGCATCCAGCAGAGCTTGGCCCAGGAGAGGCTCGCATGGAGCAGATCGATGTGGAGCGCTCACAAGAGTTCCGTAAGTGCATCGAGTGCTTCCTCTGTCAGAACACATGCCATGTGATTCGCGATCACGAAGAGAATAAGAAGTCATTTGCGGGTCCTCGCTTCTTTATCAGAATCGCAGAGCTCGATATGCACCCACTGGATCGACTCAAGAATCGTAAGCGCACCGCTCAAGAAGAGCACGGCTTAGGAATGTGTAACATCACTAAGTGCTGTACTGAAGTATGTCCTGAGCATATTCGTATTACAGATAACGCAATCATTCCTATGAAGGAGCGCGTTGTTGATATTAAATACGATCCAGCTCGCATGTTCAGTGGATTGCTTCGCCGCGAAAAGAGAGATTAATTTCAATGAAGTTGATTATCCGTTGGGCAGTTCTCGCCTTTGCAATGTGGATTGCAACTCTCGCCGTTCCTGGAATTACAGTTAATGGCGGTTTTACAACCTACTTCTGGGTGGCTCTGCTCTTCGGATTAATTAATTCAATCTTTGGATCTTTAATTAAGGTATTAACCTTTCCAGTTTCCATAGTCACATTCGGACTCTTCCTCTTTGTAGTCAACGCAGCAATGCTCTCTCTTACAGCACGCTGGTCAGATAAGTTAGATATCACTGGCTTTTGGTCAGCGCTCTTTGCATCTTTGATCATTAGTGCGATTACAACAATCGTAAAGACGCTGCAGAAGCCGGTTCTGCGCTGAAAGCGGTACTACTTGTTAGCGCAGGGGGAGTCTTAGGCTCCCTCTCTCGCTTTCTGCTTGGTCTCTGGCTCCCCGATAGCGCTGAAGGAAATCTCATCGCCAATATTGTGGGCGCAGGTCTAGCTGCTCATCTACTCGTACTCATGGAACGCAGAGGCATCACAGAGCTTCGTTGGTTCCTGATTCCAGGCTATTGCGGTGGCCTAACCACCTTTAGCGGAGTCACATTTGAAGTGATGCGAGAGAGTGGAGCTGGATTTACTTATCTCCTACTCAATGTTCTGGCATCCCTTGTCGCAGTCGCAATTGCACTTCCCCTCTCTCGCAGATGGATCAAGGTGAAGGCATGAGAGCTCTCCTTGTTGCTCTAGGCGCTGCAATCGGAGCTCCTGCCCGGTTTCTCATTGATAATCGCTTTAGGAAGGTAACCGATCACCCGCTAGGCATTTTCCTCATTAATGTCGCAGGCTCATTTCTTATTGGTTTGACTTTGGGAAGTTCCGAACACTGGCACGATTTTCTCGTTGTTGGATTTATTGGAACATTCACCACCTGGTCAACATTTATGCTCGATCTCTATCTTGGATTTGAACTCAGGAGATATCGAGCTGTGGCAGTTAATTTAAGCGCATCACTTCTCTTCGGTTTGCTTGCTGCATGGTGTGGCTTGCAGCTTGCAGCGAATTAAACGCCTCGAATAACAATAGATCCATTGACATCACTGACTTCGTAAGAACGAAGACTCCTCGTCGCAGGACCTTGTATAAGTTTTCCATCTGCTGCGCTAAATCGAGCTTGATGGCATGGGCAGACCATCTCTTTACCTGAGAGCTCAACAGAGCAACCCTGGTGTGTGCAGACATCATCAAATGCGAAGAGAGCTGTGGCAGTTCTGCTCACAAAATAAGTTTTGCCTTGTGTAAAGCTTCGAGTTTCGCCGACTGCAACATCGCTAGATTTAGCAATCACGATCTCTTTGAGATTTGAGGATTTCGTTGGAGAAGGAGAAGCCACAGGTACTCCCTTATTCCAGACCAACTTCTTCCCAGACTTAATTGCTGTGTACTTCTTTCCTCGCCAGATGATTGTCTGACCCAGCTTTGTAGGCTTGAGAGTTGGGCCGGTAGCAGCAGTTGCAAATGGAGTTGCAGCTAAGGTGCTTGCGATAAGAGCGAGAAGAACGCTGCGACGAGATTTCATCAACCTAGAAGAGCCTTCATCCACTTTTCAATATCGTCAGGGTGACGCGGAATATCTTCACTGAGATTGCGATAGCCAGTTTCAGTAACAACAATGTCATCTTCAATACGAATGCCGATTCCACGGTATTCAGGCGTAAAGAGCTCATCATCAGGTTGGATATAGAGGCCAGGCTCAACAGTGAGAACCATTCCCACCTCAAGCTCCTTATCTAAATATTGTTCTTTGCGAGCATGTGCACAATCGTGGACATCAATACCTAGATGGTGGCTGACTCCATGGAGAGTCCATCGACGATGAAGTCCAAGCTCTGGTTCAAGTGATTCGGCTGCTGTGACAGTGAGAACTCCCATTGCTTCAAGTCCTTCAGCAAGGACCTTCTGACATGCAGCATTGATCTCAGAGAATTTCACTCCAGGTTTAATAGCTGCAAAGCCAGCAAGCTGTGCTTCATAGACAAGCATGTAGAGAGAACGCTGTGCTGGTGTGAACTTTCCTGAGACGGGAAGAGTTCGTGTGATATCTGCTGTGTAAAAGGAGTCGACTTCGATTCCCGCATCAACAAGAACAAGATCGCCAAGACGAACATCTCCATCATTGCGAACCCAGTGAAGTACGCATGCATGGGCTCCGCCACCCACAATGGTGTTATATCCAAGATCGTTGCCTAAAACTCTTGCTCGACCATAGAAAGCAGCTTCTAGTACTCGCTCTCCGCGAGGTGTTGCCACTGCTGCAGGTATTGCAGAGATAACATCGTTAAATCCAAGTCCTGTTGCATCTACTGCCTTCTGCATTTCAACAAGCTCATACTCATCTTTGGTGAGGCGTTGTTCAGATGTGAAGGTGAGAAAATCCTTATCTCGCTCGTTGACTTTGACGAGAGAATCAATTGTGGAATCAACTTCTCTGATAACAAGAGTTTCCTTATTATCTTTAAGTAGTGTCTCAAGATCATCTACAAGTCGAGTATCAATCTGATAGCGAGCTTGTGCTTCAGAGAGTGTGTATCGTCGACCTACCCACAACTCTCCATATTTGTAATCACGATAGAAAGCATCCGTGTCACGAGTAGAGCGTGGACGGATATAGAGATAGCTCAAATGTCCATCCGCTGTTGGTTCCATAACAAGAACTGCATCTGCAGTGGAGTCAGCACCCTGAACACCGCTGTAGTAAGCAAATGCACTGTGTGGTCGGAATTGGTAATTAGTATCGTTTGACCGAACTTTCTCTCCACCAGCAGGTAATACAAGTCTCACACCTGGGAAAGCTGCAGAAAGCACTTGGCGACGAGCATATGCGTAGGTGACTACTTCAAGAGGTTGTAATCCCTCATAATCTGAAGGAGACCACCCTGATCGCATAAATTCAGCGAAGCGATCAGATGGAGCTTGATCGTGGACTCGCTTCTGCTTCTCTGTCGCTTCTGTATTTTCGCTGTTATTGCTATTCATAAGTAAATATTAGGTGATTATCAGTAAAAAAGGAGCCCCTCATCACTGCCCGCTAGACTTGCAACCATGAGCGCAGTCCTTGTTGAGAGTGGTCCTGATAAAGGTGCAATTTGGCACTTTGGCCAACCTGCCCAAGAGCAACGCGCACTCGAAGAAGGAAAAGCATGGGCAGACCTTTCCCACCTTTCCATCATCTCTATCGGTGGGCTTGATCGACTCAAGTGGCTCCATGACCTCACCACTCAATATCTTCTAGACCTTCCTGCGGGTCAGTGGCGCGATGGATTGATTCTTGATCCCAATGGAAGAGTCGAATATCAATTTAACCTTGTTGATGATGGTGCAACAACATTCTTAGTTCTGGATCCAGATTATGCAGATAACTTATTGGCATATCTGATGAAGATGCGCTTTATGTTAAAGGTTGAACCTGCAAATGCATCTGCTGAATTTGTAGTGCTCAGAGCACCAGGTACTCCCACTGATATCGGCGGTCCCTTTGCACTTGTTCCTCGCTCTGAGCTAGAGGCGATGAAGAAGGTATTTAATGAAAACGCACGAGAAGTAGGCACCTGGGCGCTAGATGCAGAACGAGTAGCTGCAGGTCGACCTCGTCATGGCATCGACACAGATAACAAGAGTATTCCTAATGAATTAGGCCTTCTCAATAAATCTGTTCATATGAATAAAGGTTGTTATAGAGGACAAGAAACTGTCGCAAAGGTATTTAACTTAGGAGCCCCACCACGCAGATTGGTAATGCTTCACCTCGATGGTTCTGCGGTGATTTTTCCTGAGCCAGGAACGCCTGTTGAAAACAATGGCGTGCAAGTGGGTTTCTTAGGAACAGTTGCCCGCCATCATGAACTTGGTCCCATCGCCCTTGCCTTGGTCAAGCGCACAACCCCAACTGATGCAACACTGACAGTTTCAGGAATTACTGCAGCACAAGAGATCATTGTGAAGGGAACGAAATGAAGTTCTTAGGACAACTTCTCATAGTTTCTCTCGCCTGCATCGCAATTATGTGGGCTGTCCGCAAGTTCTAAAGATACGATTACCTCATGGAGCTTCTCACAACGGTGTTACTGGGGTTATTTGCCCTTGCACTCGGTGTTGGACTTCTCATCTATGGAATTCGCGGCCGCCGAGAGTCAAAGGCACGAGATTCCCGCACATATAAGAGAGGCAGAATCTAATGGCTTTTGTTATCCCTGAGGGACTTCACGAAGATCTCTATCCCGTTGCGTGGATGATCGGTAAGTGGGGCGGAAAAGGCATGGGGGAATGGCCTGGGATTGATAAGTTTGAGTTTGAGCAAGAAGTGACCTTCCGCCATGATGGAAGAGCCTTTATGGAATATACCTCTCACACATGGATGATTACCGAAGATGGGATGCGAGGAAAGCCAGGTGCATCTGAGACTGGTTATTGGCGCATCAAACCCAACAGAATTATCGAATTGGTTCTTGTTCACAGCACAGGTATTGCAGAAGGATGGCTTGGTCGCATTAGCGAAGAGAGACCATCAATTCAAATGGCGCTCGATCATGCTTACATCGCACCAACTGCAAAAGCTGTTGAAAACGGCGCTCGCCTCTATGGTCTAGTTGAGGGACAACTCTTTACATCCTATGACATGGCTGCAATGGGCAAGGAACTCCAAGCTCACATCTGGTCATCACTTGAGAGGCAGAGCGAGTAGATGTCCGACGCAGTATTGGCAGAACTTGTTCGCAGCGGAGTTGTTGAATCACAACACCGTGGATACCTCATCGCTCTTAATGCAGATGGAACCACCGCGTTAGAGCTGGGGGATACTTCTCATTTAATTTTTCCTCGCTCTACTGTGAAATCTTTTCAAGCAGCGGCAATGGTGCGACATGGGTTAGATCTAGAGCCACGACTTCTCGCGCTCGCTGCCTCTAGCCACTCTGGATCACTTGAACATCAGGATGCAGTCAGAGAGATTCTTGCAACAGTTAATCTCAGTGAATCAGCTTTGCAGTGCATGTTGGATAGACCATTGGGTGAGGCAGAGCGGCGTGCTCATGGGGATAATCCACCAACTCGAATTGCAATGAATTGCAGCGGTAAGCACGCAGGCATGTTGGTAACTTGCGTTAAGAATGGCTGGCCTATTGAGAATTACCTTGATCCAGAGCATCCACTCCAAGTTGCATGCAGAAGTGAATTAGAAACACTCTCTGGCGAAACAATTACCCTGACAAGCACTGATGGTTGCGGGGCTCCACTCTTTCTGATTTCTGTTGCAGGTCTTGCGCGAGCCATTCGTGCCATCACACTCTCTAATGAGAATCCACATGTCAGCGTGTTGGCTGCATCTCGCCAATATCCAGAGATGGTGGCAGGTGAAGGTCGCCTTACGACAGAGATGATGAGAAGTGTCCCTGGCCTCTATATGAAAGATGGTGTGGAAGCTGTTGAAGTGGCCTCAATGCCAGATGGTCGCACTTTGGTCTTTAAGGTCAGTGATGGATCCATTCGTCCCTTTAAAGTCGTCTTGCATGCAGGGCTGAAGGTGTTAGGAGTGGATTCTCCGTATGCGGTGGAGAGCGTTTTAGGCGGAGATAAGGTCATTGGCCAGATCCGCTCTACCTTTTAATTCCAACTCCTCTATCCTTTCAGGGTGAATCGCCGTATCGCCACCTTGATGGTGCACACATCTCCGCTGGATCAAGCGGGTACTGGTGATGCAGGTGGAATGAATATCTATGTCTGCGAAGCAGCAGAGCAGATGGCGGCTTTAGGATTTTCTGTAGATATTTTTACTCGTCGTGCAAATCATGATTACCCTGACATTGTTGATAAAGGTAATGGTGTTCGCATCATTCATCTCAATGTCGGTCCTGTAGATGGAGTGAAGAAAGAAGATCTCCCTGCCCTTATTCCAGATCTCTCTAAAGCATTTAAAGAGGCTCTGACTTCAGGTGAGTCATACGATGTGATTCATTCACATTATTGGATTTCAGGAAAAGTTGCGATGCCTGTTGCGGCAGAGCTCAACATTCCACTTGTGCACACCATGCACACAATGGCTCGCGTAAAGAATCTCAATCTCGCTGAAGGCGAAAGCCCTGAACCAATGATTCGCGTTCAAGGTGAATCGCAAGTTGTTGCAGCAGCTGATGCTCTTATTGCAAACACCGATGCGGAAGCTGCAAGCCTTGTCTCTCTCTACGAGGCATGTCCAGATAATGTCTCCGTCGTAAGTCCCGGAGTTAATCTTCAGATGTTTACAGCAGGCAAGGGAAGAATTGCAGCGCGAGAAGCTCTTGGAATTGCCACACAAGGAAACATCATCGCCTTTGTCGGTCGAATTCAACCCCACAAGGGACCAGAGGTTCTTATTCGCGCCATTGCCGAGATGATTTCTCACTCGCCAGCTTTAAGAAGAGATCTCACAGTCATGATTGTGGGCGGAGCATCAGGAAGTAGCACGGCAGAAGTGGATCGCTTGAAGGAACTTGCTCAGTGGCTTGGTATTGCAGATAAAGTGAAATTTGAACCTCCTGTGGGAAGAGATGCGCTAGCAAATTACTATCGTGCTGCAGATCTTGTCTGCGTTCCAAGTTATTCAGAGAGCTTTGGACTTGTTGCACTTGAAGCACAGGCCTGCGGAACTCCTGTTGTTGCTAGCGCCGTAGGAGGCTTAAGAACTGCTGTAGCAGATGGTATTTCAGGAGTTTTGGTTGATGGACATAATCCTCGCGCCTGGTCTTCTGTCTTAGCTCGCTTGCTTCAAGAGCCACAGCGCCGAGTCTTGCTCTCCATGGGTGCACTAGAGCACGCCTCTCACTTCGGATGGAGCGCAACTGCTCGAGGCACACTCGATATTTATGACCGTCTTATGGATGCAAAAGCTTCACAACAAAAGAGCGTGGGGTAATGGCCTCACCCATTGATGTGATTGAAGAATTTCTCTCATCACACCACCTCGAATTTGATTCACCTAAACCAGGAACATATCTGATTACTTTGCCTGGCGAAAAGAAACTTCAAACACATTGCGCTTTGATTGTGGGAGATCACTCTTTAAGCATCAATGCATTTGTCATCCGTAAGCCAGATGAGAACGAAGCCGATGTGCATCACTGGTGCATGACTAAGAATGCTGCAATGTATGGGGTGGCCTTTGCCATCAATGAACTGGGAGATATTTATCTTGTGGGAAGACTCCCACTACCTGCAGTCAATAATCAGGAACTAGATCGCATTATTGGCTCTGTTTTGCAATATGCAGATTCTGCATTTAATCCACTCTTAGAGCTTGGATTTGCAAATGCTATTCGACGCGAATGGGCATGGCGGCTTACTCGTGGGGAATCTCTGGCTAATTTAGAAGCATTTGCCCACTTAATTTAAATTAGAGAGTTTTCATGGCAAGATACGCGCATGTCTGAATACACATTAATCCTTTTGCGCCACGGTGAATCCGAATGGAACGCCAAGAATCTCTTTACAGGTTGGGTTGATGTCCGTCTCTCAGCAGCTGGCGAAGCAGAGGCATCTAAGGGAGGAAAACTCCTTGCAGAGCGTGGACTTCTACCTGATGTTGTTCACACATCACTTCTTCGTCGCGCCATCCACACATCACAGCTCGCGCTAGATTCATGTGATCGTCATTGGATTCCAGTAAAGCGCTCTTGGCGTCTTAACGAGCGCCACTATGGAGCGCTCCAAGGTAAGGATAAAGCGCAGACTTTAGCTGAATATGGTGAAG